>NZ_RZSA01001802.1:0-451 GCF_003998075.1 Mesorhizobium sp. M2A.F.Ca.ET.037.01.1.1
GCCCGGCATGATCCAGGGCAAGGTCACGCGCATGGTCACCTGCCACTGATTGGCGCCGAGCGAGCGCGCCGCCTCCTCCAGCTCCGGCGCGAAGGTCTGCAGCCGGGCCGAGACGACGACAATGACATAAGGCAGCGCCAGCGCGACATGGCCGAGCAGGATGGCCACCAGCCCGCGGCCGATGCCGACGCCGAAGAAGAAGATCAGCATCGCCGTGCCGGTGATCAGCCATGGAATGGCGATCGGCGGGAAGAGCAGCGCCTGCAGGACTTTCTTGCCGTGGAACTCGTAGCGGTAGAGCGCCAGCGAGGCCATCGAGCCGAGCACCGTCGAGATCAAAGTGGTGATGACCGCGATCTCGATGCTGTTCCAGGTCGCCGCGATCAGCTGATCGTTCTGCCACAGCGATTGATACCAGTCCGTCGTCCATTCGAACGGCAATTGGTAGAAG
>NZ_RZSA01001803.1:0-451 GCF_003998075.1 Mesorhizobium sp. M2A.F.Ca.ET.037.01.1.1
ACCAAAATGCAATCACGCTCTCCGCACACCCGGATGGGCGATCCCTTCTTGCATCAAATTTGCCTTGACGAGGACGGCCCCGTTACCGAAGTCCTGACCCTAGCCGACACGGCCTTTGGTCGGCGTCTCGGATGAAGTCTAGAAATGCTTGCGTCGGCTCCAACCAACGTCTCTTCTGGAGCGGAAACACGCTCAGAGATTTTTCCACTCGGCGGTGTCGCGTCGAAGAAGCGTTCTGCAAAGAATAGTCCCCGAAACCACCGTCATGAACCACAGGGACATAGCTGTGACGATTGATATTTCGCGTAGTTAGATCGGAAACCGACTCGCAAGTCATAAGATGAGCTCTAGGTGTCATTATCATTCCAACCGTAAGGCCTGCCTGTACGTGCCAATTTCCGCACTTACGTCGGCGAGTTCTTGATAATCGTTTTTCCGCACGAAACTTAAG
>NZ_RZSA01001804.1:0-450 GCF_003998075.1 Mesorhizobium sp. M2A.F.Ca.ET.037.01.1.1
ATCATGTGCTGGTGCCGCTGAAGCCCTCGGCGGAATGGGACGAGGTCAAGGACTTCGCCCACGACTTCGCCCGTGCGCTGGAGCAGGCGGCGCCCGACCGCTACACGGCGACGCTGTCCAAGAAGGCCCGCACCGGAAGAATCTTCGTCGACTATCTGCGCAACGGCCGCGGCTCGACCACCGTCGCGCCCTATTCCTCGCGCGCCAAGAAGGGCGCGACTATATCGATGCCGGTGACCTGGCCCGAGATCGAGAAGGGCCTTGCGCCGAATGCCTTCCCGCTTGGGGACGAGACGACGCTGGCACAGCTGAAGAAGGCCGATCCGTGGAGGGAGTTCTTCAAGCTGGGGAAGGCGTTGAAAAGGGGGTGATCGCGGGCAAGACCCAAGGTCGCTTATGCCGAGATCCTTCGCCCCCCTCTCTGTCCTGCCGGACTGCGCGGCCCTTCGC
>NZ_RZSA01001805.1:0-450 GCF_003998075.1 Mesorhizobium sp. M2A.F.Ca.ET.037.01.1.1
GGTTATTGGTGGGCGATTAGCATTCATCCAGACGACAGTGGCGAGCCCGAGATCGTCTATGTGCATGGCAATGAGGTGACCAGATTAACGGATGACTGGCCATACCACGTTGGGGAATTCGATCTGCTTCAGCATATCGACACCAAGGCCTGGCCGCAGAAGGGAAAGCTTACCTATGAGCAACTGCTCGACGAGAATTATGCGGTCAATCCGGCAACTGTGCACGAGGGGTACTGGTGGGCAATCAATTACGAGGACATGGAGCCGACGATCGTTCTGATAGGAAAGGACGCTGTCTACCGAGTGGATGCTGAGGTTCGTCTCGACGAATTCGAATTCCTGATGCCAATCGACACGAGCGGTTGGCCGAAGGAAGCCACCTATTTGGACAATTAGATCTGAAATACCGTTAGGCGCGGACGTGGACGACGACCACACGCTGGTAGCAGT
>NZ_RZSA01001806.1:0-450 GCF_003998075.1 Mesorhizobium sp. M2A.F.Ca.ET.037.01.1.1
GCACCACGGTGCCGTCTTCCATCACCGGAAGAAAGCCGTCCTGCTGGGCGCGGTTGAAACGATGGATCTCGTCGACGAAGAGCAGCGTCTGGCGGCCGTTGGCGCGCCTGAGTTTCGCCGCCTCGAACACCTTCTTGAGGTCCGCGACGCCGGAAAATACCGCCGAGATCTGCTCGAAGGCGAGATCGGTCTCGCCTGCCAGCAGCCGCGCCACCGTCGTCTTGCCGGTGCCGGGCGGACCCCAGAAGATCATGGAGCCGAGCGAGCCGGAATCAATCAGCCTGGTCAGCGCGCCGTCGGGGCCGGTCAGATGCTCCTGGCCGACGACCTCGCCGAGGTTTTGGGGGCGCAACCGGTCGGCCAGCGGCCGCCCGGGCGGCGCTTTCTCCGGTTCATCGGAACTGAACAGATCGGCCATGCAAGTCTTTTGGTTGAAACGCGATCCCGCTC
>NZ_RZSA01001807.1:0-448 GCF_003998075.1 Mesorhizobium sp. M2A.F.Ca.ET.037.01.1.1
GACCAAGACCACTCGCACTTCCCGCCAGTCCGCTCGCGTTGTCCCGCTGCGCAAGGGCACCACCCTCGAAATGGTCAGGCTCTGCTGCCCCGACGCCGCCCAGGCCAGCCTCATCTCCGAAAGCTTCGGCCTGCCCGTTCTTGACAGCGACAGCATCCGCGATCTTCACGAGAAGCTCATCATCGAGACGGCCGATGCCCTGGGCGAAGGACTGGGCGAGAGGGCGATGCAGATCCACCTGCAGCGGATCGTCGGCGCCTATGTCGGCTCCGCCCACGGCGCCGGCCAGTTCTACAGCCGGGCGGTTACGGAGGCCCGCGATGCGACCGCCAAGGTCGCCAACGACGCCCGCGACGAGGACCTCGACGGGCCGGTCGGCTTCGACAGCGCAGCCCAGCGCAAGCGCGAGTTCGCCGCCGACATGGCGCTGCAGTCCCATGCGCAGCGC
>NZ_RZSA01001808.1:0-448 GCF_003998075.1 Mesorhizobium sp. M2A.F.Ca.ET.037.01.1.1
ATGCAGGCCCTCGGCCTGGCCGGCATGGCCGCCGCCTGGCGGGAGCTGGCCGAACAGAGCAGCTCCAACGAGCTCAGCCGCGACGAGTGGCTCGGCCTGATGCTCGACCGCGAGGTCGCCATGCGTGCCGACAAGCGCGTCAGGAACCGGCTCGCTTCAGCCAGGCTGCGCTTTCCCGAAGCCTGTATCGAAGACATCGACTTTGCCGCGTCGCGCGGGCTCGACCGGCGCAACACCATGGCGCTCGCCCAAGGCGAATGGCTCAAGGCGCATGAGAACTTGATCGTCACCGGCCAGACCGGCACCGGCAAGTCGTGGTTGGCCTGCGCCTTCGGCCGGCAAGCGGCACGGCTCGATCATTCCGTGCTCTATGTGCGCGTGCTACGCCTGTTCGAGGACCTGGCGCTCGCCCGCCTCGATGGCCGTTTCCCGCGCCTCATCGACAAAC
>NZ_RZSA01001809.1:0-445 GCF_003998075.1 Mesorhizobium sp. M2A.F.Ca.ET.037.01.1.1
ACCCTATTTCAACGAGACGAAGCAGTTCGGCGATTATTTGCGCCAGGCGCTGGCGGCGATCGGCATCGACGCCCAGATCGTCAACAACGACTCGGCGGCCCACATCAAGGCCGTCTACACCGACCATGCCTTCGACCTCGCCGTCGGCCCGCCGGTGTTCCGCGGCGACCCGGCGATCTCGACCACCATCCTGGTGCAGAGCGGCATTCCCGACGGCGTGCCCTTCTCCAACCAGGGCGGCTATAAGAACGCCGAGCTCGATGCGCTGATCGTCAAGGCGTCCGAGACGCTCGACACCTCGGCTCGCACCGAGCTCTACAAGGAGTTCCAGAAGAAGGTCGCTGCCGATCTGCCGCTTATCAACGTTGCGGAGTGGAGTTTCATTAGCGTGGCTCGCGACACGGTGGGCAACATCGCCAACAACCCGCGCTGGGCTGTGTCGAAC
>NZ_RZSA01000180.1:0-8690 GCF_003998075.1 Mesorhizobium sp. M2A.F.Ca.ET.037.01.1.1
GCCGACACAGCGCGGATCAAGGGCGAGCCGGTTGTTCAACCGCTGGTGCTCGTTACCGGATACCTCACCACTTGGCTTGGCGCGTCCGCGGCTTTCGCCGCGCTGACGCTCGCGGTCTACGCTTTTGCCGGTTCCGGCCGGATGCTCGATCCCGCAGTCGGTATTGCCGGCGCCGCGGCACTGCTTGTTGCAGGCCTTTATCAATTTAGCGGCTTGAAACAGGCGTGCCTGGAAAAATGCCGCAACCCGTTCTCGATCCTGTTCGCCAATTGGAGCGCGAAACCGGGCCGCATCTTCCAACTAGGAGTGGAGCAGGGCGTCTGGTGCCTTGGCTGCTGCTGGGCGCTGATGCTGGTGATGTTCGCCGTCGGCGCGATGAACATCTTCTGGATGGCGCTGATCGGCCTGTTCACCCTGATCGAAAAACAGACCACCGGCAGGGTGGCCAGCCGGGTCGCCGGTACGATACTGCTTGTGTGGGCGGCAGCCCTGCTATTAGTTTCGGCGTAAGGGGAGAATTCGATGACCGACCAAAGCTGGGCGATGAAAGGGGAGCTGGTACTCTCATGCAATTGCACGGTTTTCTGCCCCTGCGTGCTGTCGCTCGGCAGCCACCCGCCGACGGAAGGTTACTGCCAGACCTGGGCTGGCTTCCGCATCGATGCCGGCCATTTCGGCGAAGTCGACCTTTCGGGTCTCAATCTCGGCCTGGTCATGGAAATCCCCGGCTATATGAGCCGCGGCAACTGGAGCGCCGGACTGTTCATCGACAAGCGGGCGTCAGTCTATGCGGTCAAAGCGCTGACCAAGATCTTCGCGGGTAAGGCCGGCGGCACCACCTCGCTGCTGTCGATCCTTGTCGGCAAATTCCTCGGCGTCGAGCAGGTGCCGATTACCTATGAGACGCGTGACAGGACGCGCGTCTTCCAAATACCGAAGATCATCGACGGCGCGGTGACGCCGATCCCCGGCAAGGACCGTGAAAAGGATACGGTGATCACCAATTCAGAATATTGGATCGCGCCGGAAATCATCGTGGCGAAGTCCGACAAGAGCAAGATGCGCGCCTTCGGCCGCAACTGGAATTTCGCCGGCCGATCGGCCGAAATCTGCAAGCTGGACTGGCGGGGACCGTGAGCAAGAATACAACGGCCAGGAAGGCGGCGAAGAAGATCGCGCAGCGGATTCCGTTGCCGAAGAAGAAGGTGACGTGGCCGCAGGCGCGTGCGTTTTCCGTTCATCTGCTGACCGCGTCAGGATCGTTCCTGGCCTTCCTGTCGCTGGTGGCGGCGAGCGAGGAACGCTGGACGGCGATGTTCTGGTGGCTGGGGCTGGCGCTGTTCGTCGACGGCATCGACGGCCCGATCGCCAGGAAGCTCGAGGTCAAGGAGATCCTGCCGACATGGTCGGGAGAACTCCTCGACAACATCATCGACTACGTCACCTACGTGCTCATCCCGGCCTTCGCGCTCTATCAGCGCGGCTTCATGGGCGAGAACCTATCCTTCCTGTCGGCGGCCATTATCGTCGTCTCCAGCGCGATCTACTATGCAGACACCGGCATGAAGACGAAGGAGAACTTCTTCAAGGGCTTCCCTGTCGTCTGGAACATGGTGGTGTTCACGCTGTTCGTCATCGAGCCGGGGCAATGGGTATCGTTCGCCGTGGTGGTTATTGCCGGTATTTTGACCTTCCTGCCGATCAACTTCATTCATCCGGTGCGCGTGGTGCGGCTGAGGCCGGTCAATCTCGGCATGACGCTTTTGTGGTGCGCCTTCGGCGCGCTGGCGCTGGCGCAGGCAGCACTTGCCGCCTTCTATGACAAGATCGGCGTGCTGGGAGAGCAGGTCAGCGACTTCACCAAGATCGGCATTACCATCACCGGCCTCTATCTCGCCTGTATCGGGGGCATCATGCAGATGTTCCCCAGTCTGGGCGCCAGGAAGTCCTGATCCTGGATCAGGACATTTTTGGTCGAATGGTCATCCTGACCTAGCTGTCTATCGGCCCATGATCTTTCAAACATCGGCTGGCCCTTTCGGGGTCATGCTCCAGTTTACGTACCCTTCAGAGAGTTGAGCGATGTCCAAGGCAATCCGCATCCACGCCAATGGCGGCCCCGAAGTCCTGGCTTACGAGGATGCCGATCCCGGCCAGCCGGGAGAAGGCCAGATCCTGATCCGGCACACGGCGATCGGCCTGAACTTCATCGACGTCTATTACCGCTCCGGGCTTTATCCGCCCCCCGGCGGTTTGCCGCTGATTCCCGGCAGCGAGGCGGCGGGCGTCGTGCTGGCGCTCGGCACCGGCGTCGACTGGCTGAAGCCCGGCGACCGCATCGCTTATGCCGTCAATGTCGGGGCTTATGCCGAGCAGCGGGTGATCGCCGCCGACCGCGTGGTCAAGGTGCCGGACGGCATCAGCGACGAGCAGGCGGCGGCGATGATGCTGAAGGGCATGACGGCGGAATACCTCTTGCGTCGAACCTTCCCAGTCAAGGCCGGCGACACGATCCTCTACCATGCGGCAGCCGGCGGTGTCGGCCTGATCCTCGGCCAATGGGCAAAGCATCTCGGCGCGATCGTGATCGGCACCGCGAGCTCCGCCGACAAGATCGAGCTCGCGCGGGCGCATGGCTTCGATCATGTCATCAACTACAAGGAGCAGGATTTCGTCGCCGGCGTCGCGGCGCTCACCGGCGGGAAGAAATGCGACGTCGTCTACGATTCCGTCGGCGCCGATACTTTTCCCGCCTCGCTCGATTGCCTGCGGCCGCTCGGCATGTTCGTCAGCTTCGGCTCGTCGTCGGGACCGGTTCCGCCTTTCCCGATGTCGCTTCTCGCCCAGAAAGGCTCGCTTTACGCGACCCGGCCGACGCTCTTCGTCTACAACGCCAAGCGCGAGGATCTGGTGAAGTCGGCAGAAGCGCTTTTCGATGTGGTCAAGAGCGGCGCCGTCGAGATCAAGATCAACCAGCGCTACGCGTTGAAGGACGCAGGAAAGGCGCAAGCCGATCTCGAAGCCCGCAAGACGACGGGAACGACCGTCCTCATTCCCTAGAGCATGATGTCGTAGGAAAACCGCCTCGCACTTTTCGGCATCATACCTTAGCCAACTGCCCTGTTTTTCAGCGGCTTGCCGTGCCCGAAGGCACGGCTTCCCTGAAACGCGATGCGGATTTGCTACTGTTCTCAAGAGGTCTATCTTAGCCCTTGAGTTTCCGCTGAAATTCTTGAAGCTCTTTCAAGTTGGGTGCTGCTTTCCGATGGGAGCCGGCCGCGCATACCATGCTTTCGGGAACACAGAACATGTCCGGGAAGCCGGATGGGAGGCACTGTGAGTGCAAATCATGACAGGCAGAACCTGCTTGAGGTTCGTGGTCTCACCAAGATTTTCGGCACGCTGACGGCGTGCGATCACATCGATCTCAACATCGCAAAGGGCGAAATCCACGCGCTGCTCGGCGAGAACGGCGCCGGCAAGTCGACGCTGGTCAAGATGCTGTTCGGCTCGCTGGAGCCGAACTCGGGCGAGATCTTCTGGGACGGCAAGGCGGTCAAGATCACCAGCCCGGGCGTGGCGAAGAAGCTCGGCATCGGCATGGTGTTCCAGCATTTCTCGCTGTTCGAGGCGCTGACAGCGGCCGAGAACATCGCGCTTTCGCTCAATGACGGTTCGCCAATCAGCACCATCGCGGCGAAGGCGAGGGCGCTGTCCTTCAGCTATGGGCTGCCGCTCGATCCGGACTCCCTGGTCGGCGACCTCTCCGTCGGCGAACGCCAGCGCATCGAGATCATCCGCTGCCTCTTGCAGACGCCGCAGCTCATCATCCTCGACGAGCCGACCTCGGTGCTGACGCCGCAGGAAGCCGACAAGCTGTTCGAGACGCTGGAGCGACTGCGCTCGGAGGGCAAATCGATCCTCTACATCTCGCACCGGCTGGAAGAGGTCAAACGCATCTGCGACCGGGCCACCGTGCTTCGCCACGGCAAGGTGGTGGGCCACTGCAATCCGCGCGAGGAGACGGCCGCATCGCTGGCCCGCATGATGGTTGGCAGCGAAGTCAAGGCCGTGGAGCGCGCGCCGGCCGAAGGCATCGAGACCGCGCCGGCGCTGCTGGAAATCCGTGGGCTGACGCGCAAGCCGGCGACGCCCTTTGCCATCCCGCTGAAGAACATCAATCTCACCGTGCGCGCCGGCGAAGTGATCGGCATTGCCGGCGTTGCCGGCAACGGCCAGGGCGAGTTCTTCGAATCCGTCTCCGGCGAAGTGCTACAGCAGGATGCGGGTTCGGTGCGCATCCGCGGCAAGGACGCCGGCGCGCTCTCCATCACCGGCCGGCGGCTGATGGGTGCTGCGTTCGTGCCGGAAGAGCGCCTGGGGCACGGCGCCGCCCCGCGCATGAAGCTTTCGGAGAACCTGCTGCTGTCCCGTCACGCCACCGACGGCAAGGCTTTCGTCGGCTCCGGCGGCATGGTCAAGAACAGCGCCGTCTATAGCGCCGCCCAGCGCATCATCACCGCCATGGACGTGCGCAAGAGCGCGCCCGATCCGGAGGCGGCCGCGCTCTCGGGCGGCAATCTGCAAAAATTCATCGTCGGCCGCGAACTCGACCGCAAGCCGAGCGTCATGATCGTCAACCAGCCGACCTGGGGCGTGGACGCAGGCGCGGCCGCTCGCATTCGCCAGGCCCTGATCGAGCTTGCGCGCAGCGGCTCCGCCGTCCTGGTCATCAGCCAGGATCTCGACGAATTGTTCGAGCTGTCGGATGCGATCGCGGTCATGCACAACGGGCAATTGTCGGCGCCGCTGCCGATCGCCGAGGCGACTTTCGAGAAGATCGGCCTCTTGATGGGTGGCGCCGAGCCCGGCCACGCAGAACACAGCCTGGAGATCGCATGATGCGCATCGAACTGGTCAAACGTCCGCAGCGCTCGGCGTTGTTTTCGGTGCTGTCGCCGTTCATTGCCTTCGCGCTGACGATGATCGCCGGCGCCATCATGTTCGCCTTGCTCGGCGTCAATCCGCTGGATGCATTCAACATCTATTTCATCCAGCCGATCAGCGAAGTCTGGCAGTTGCACGAGCTGGCCATCAAGGCGGCGCCCCTCATCCTGATCGCGGTCGGACTGTCGGTCTGCTACAAGGCCAACATCTGGAACATCGGCGCCGAAGGCCAATTCATCTTCGGCGCGATCTTCGGCTCGATCATCCCGGTGCTGTTCCCGCAATTCGAAGGCCCGCTGGTGATCCCGCTGATGCTCTTGCTCGGCATGGTCGGCGGCGCCTTCTACGCGTCGATCCCGGCGTTTTTGAAGACCCGCTTCAGCACCAATGAGATTCTGACCAGCCTGATGCTGGTCTATGTCGCGCAGCTTTTCCTCGACTGGCTGGTGCGCGGCCCATGGCGTGACCCGCAAGGCCATGGCTTCCCGCAGACCATCCAGTTCGGCGATTCCGCGGTGCTGCCGGAGCTGATGCCCGATGCCGGCCGCGCCAATTGGGGCTTCGTCTTCGCCCTGGTCGCCGCCGTAGCGATCTGGCTGATGATGAGCCGCATGCTGAAAGGTTTCGAGGTGCGCGTTCTGGGTTCCAGCCCGAGGGCAGGGCGCTTTGCCGGCTTCGGCTTGAACCGGATGGTGTTCTTCACCTTCCTTCTGTCCGGCGCGCTGGCCGGTCTGGCGGGCATTTCGGAAGTCTCCGGCGCCATCGGCCAGTTGCAGCCGGTGATCTCGCCGGGCTACGGGTTCACCGCCATCATCGTCGCCTTCCTCGGCAGGCTCAATCCGCTGGGCATCGTGGCCGCGGGTCTCGTCCTGGCGCTGACCTATCTCGGCGGCGAGGCGGTGCAGAGCGCGCTCGGCATCTCCGACAAGGTGGCGCGCGTGTTCCAGGGCATGCTTCTGTTCTTCGTGCTCGGCTGCGACACACTCATCCACTACCGCATTCGCCTGATCGGCGTGGCGCTGATGAAGCCGAACGCCGCGAAGCTCGATGCAGCGCCCAAGCTCGAGGAGGCCCGCTGATGGACATCACCGTCAACATCCTTTTGACCATTGCGACCGCCGCGACGCCGCTGCTGATCGCGGCGATCGGCGAACTGGTGGTCGAACGCTCGGGCGTGCTCAATCTCGGCGTCGAGGGCATGATGATCATGGGCGCCGTCGGCGGCTTCGGCGCCGGCTATCTCACCGGGTCACCGTGGATCGGCCTGCTCGCCGCAATCATCGTCGGTGCGCTGTTCTCGCTGCTTTTCGCCGTCATGACGCTGTCGCTCGCCACCAACCAAGTGGCGACGGGCCTGTCGCTGACGCTGCTCGGCCTCGGCCTTTCCGGCATGATCGGCACCAGCTTCGTCGGTCAGCCGGGCGTGAGACTGCCCAATCTCGATATCCCGGTGATCAGCTCGATCCCGGTCGTCGGCAGGCTGATCTTCGGCCAGGATCCGGTCTTCTACATCTCGATCGCGCTGACCGCGGCGGTCATGTGGTTCCTGTTCAGGACGCGCACGGGGCTTACGCTTCGCTCGATCGGCGACAGCCATACGTCGGCGCATGCGCTGGGCATCAAGGTCATCCGCTACCGTTACCTGGCGGTGATCTTCGGGGGCGCCTGCGCCGGCCTTGCCGGCGGGCATCTGTCGCTGGTCTACACGCCGCAATGGGTGGAGAACATGAGCGCGGGCCGCGGCTGGATCGCGCTGGCGCTGGTGGTGTTCGCGTCCTGGCGTCCGTGGCGGGTGCTGGCAGGCGCCTATATCTTCGGCGCTGTGTGGATCGGCCAGCTTCATGCACAGGCTTTTGGCATTCCGGTGCCGTCGCAGTTTCTTTCTTCGCTGCCCTATCTGGCAACCATCGCGGTTCTCGTTCTAATCTCGCGCAACAAGCGGCTGACAATGATGAACACGCCGGCTTCGTTGGGGCAGCCATTCGTTCCGGATCGTTGACGACAACAAAAAGACGGGAAGCTCCAAGGCTTAACTCAGAGAGGTAACACAATGAAAAAACTGCTTATTGCGTTGATGACCACGGCTGCGGCCCTGTCGGTCGCGGCAACCGCCGAGGCGGCCGACAAGCTGAAGGCCTGCTGGGTCTATACGGGTCCGATCGGCGACTTCGGCTATTCCTACCAGCACGACCAGGGCCGCCTCGAAGTCGAGAAGGCGCTCGGCGACAAGGTCGAGACCGCCTATCTCGAAAACGTCTCGGAAGGCCCGGACGCCGACCGCGCCTTCGAGCGCCTGGCGCGCGAGAAGTGCAAGATCATCTTCGGCACGTCCTTCGGCTTCATGGACGCCGAGGTGAAGGTCGCGAAGAAGTTCCCCAAAGTGATGTTCGAGCATGCCACCGGCTTCAAGACCGGCAAGAATCTCGGCATCTACAACGCCCGCTTCTATGAAGGCCGCTACGTGCTCGGCCAGATCGCGGCCAAGGAATCGAAGAAGGGCCTTGCCGGCTACATCGTGTCCTTCCCGATCCCGGAAGTGGTGATGGGCATCAACTCCTTCATGCTCGGCGCGCAGTCGGTCAATCCCGACTTCAAGGTGAAGATCGTGTGGGTGAATTCCTGGTTCGATCCCGGCAAGGAGGCCGACGCAGCCAAGGCGCTGTTCGACCAGGGCGCCGACATCATCGTGCAGCATACCGATTCCACCGCCGCGCTGCAGGTCGCCGAGGAGCGCAAGCTGCACGGCTTCGGCCAGTCATCCGACATGATCAAGTTCGCGCCGAACGCGCAGCTCACCTCGCTCACGGACGAATGGGGTCCCTACTACATCAGCCGCGTGCAGGCCGCGCTCGACGGCACCTGGAAGCCGGACAATGTGTGGCTCGGCATCAAGGACGGCGCCGTAAAGCTCGCGCCCTTCACCAACATGCCTGACGACGTGAAGGCTATGGCGGAGGCGACCACGAAGAAGATCGCCGGCGGCTGGAACCCCTTTACCGGACCGGTCTCCAAGCAGGACGGCTCGCCGTGGCTGAAGGACGGCGAAGTCGCCGATGACGGCACGCTGCTCGGCATGAATTTCTACGTCAAGGGCGTCGACGACAAGCTGCCGCAGTAAGCTGCAAGTTACTGGTGTCAAAAAGGAAAGGGCGCCGCGCGGCGCCCTTTCTCATTCGGTGTGCCTTCGCTTTGGAGGACGATCAGACGGCCGATCCGTAAAGATCGTAAGCGTCGGCGCGGTCGATCTTGACGGTGACGATCTCGCCGGCGCGCAGCGGCCGCCGCGACTGGATGTGGACCGAGCCGTCGATCTCCGGCGCGTCGTATTTGGTGCGGCCTTTGCCGGACGCGCCATGCGCCTCGTCGACCAGCACCGGCAGGCGCTTGCCGACTTTCTTGGCCAACTGCGCGGCGGAAATCTTCTGCTGGCGCTGCATGAAGCGGTGCCAGCGCGCTTCCTTGATTTCCTGCGGCACCTGTTCGAGCCCGAGGTCGTTGGAGCGCGCGCCCTTGACAGGCTCATATTTGAAGCAGCCGGCGCGGTCAATCTTGGCTTCGTCCAGCCAGTCGAGCAGCATCTGGAAATCGTCCTCGGTCTCGCCGGGGAAACCGACGATGAAGGTGGAGCGGATGGCGAGATCCGGGCAGACCTCGCGCCAGCCGCGGATACGGTCCAGCGTCTTTTCGCCATGCGCGGGGCGCCGCATGTTCTTCAGCACCTGCGGCGAGGCGTGCTGGAAGGG
>NZ_RZSA01001810.1:0-443 GCF_003998075.1 Mesorhizobium sp. M2A.F.Ca.ET.037.01.1.1
CTTCATGTGAGAGCTTAATGGTTGAAAAAGGATTACGGCATAGTTTGCCAGTGATAGTCACCTCGAGCGGCCGCCAAGAGCCGTGGGGGGTGCGAGGCGTCGGCGAAAGTGCTCCCTGACGGAGATTGGAAGCATGTTTTCCCGATTCTACGACCGGAATCTTTTCCGTGTCATTTCCATGGCGATTGCCCTCATGGGCGCTCTCGTCTTCTCAACCTCCGCGCTGCGGGCACAGGAATATACCGCCCAGGAGATCATCGATTCCGGCCACAAGTTCTTCGGCGCGACCTCCGGCGGCCTGGCCACGGTCGTCGAGAAGATCTTCGCCTCCTACGGCCTGCCCAACGGCTACCTGCTCGGTGAGGAAGGGTCGGGCGCGCTGATCGGCGGCCTGACCTATGGCGAGGGCACCCTCTACACCAAGAATGCCGGCGACCATAAGG
>NZ_RZSA01001811.1:0-442 GCF_003998075.1 Mesorhizobium sp. M2A.F.Ca.ET.037.01.1.1
GCGCGGGTGTGGCCGGCGCGGTGGCTGCAGCGGGTGGCGTTGCTCCGGCGGCGGGGGGCGTCGTTGCCGCATCAGCCGTTGGCGGTGCGGTTCCAGCCGCCGGCGGCATCGGATTGGCCGCGTCGGTCGTCGGCGCCGCAGCGGGAGGCGTTTGCGTGGCAGGCGCAGGCGCGGCACCGGTCGGCGCAGGCGCCGTTGCCGGGGCGGGCGGCGGCCGCGAGGTCAGCGCCGCGACGGATTCGCCTTCGCCGATCGTGGCCTGTCCGCTAGCCGGACCGGGATCGGTCTCCTTGCCCTCGGGCGTCAGGCGCTGCGTGAACTTGGTCGTGTCGGCGGGCTCGCCTGTAGCGGCCGGAGCTGGGCTCGGCGCGGCCGCCGTCTCGGTCGCAGGCTTGGCCGGAGCAGGCTTGACCAGCGGCTCGGTCGAGACCGTCTTGTTGCC
>NZ_RZSA01001812.1:0-441 GCF_003998075.1 Mesorhizobium sp. M2A.F.Ca.ET.037.01.1.1
GGCGCGAGTCGCAAAACCCATATTGGCGATGTCGCGACTGCGGAGATTGATCTCGGCCGGCGAGCCCGCGCCCTCGACAATGACCAGGTCGGCGCCCTCGCCGACCTTGGCCCAGGAATCCAGCACCGCGTCCATCAGTCCGGCTTTCATCGCCTGGTAGTCGCGCGCCCGCGCCTCGCCAAAAACCTTGCCCTGCACCACCACCTGCGAGCCGATATCGCTCTGCGGCTTGATCAGCACAGGGTTCATGTGCACGGTCGGCCTCACCCCGCAGGCCAGCGCCTGCAACCATTGCCCGCGGCCGATCTCACCTTCGCCGACCTCGCCGGGAATGTCGGCCACGGCGGCATTGTTCGACATGTTCTGCGGCTTGAACGGCCGGACCTTCAGGCCGCGATTCTTCGCGGCCCGGCAAAGCCCCGCTACTAGCACGGTCTTGCC
>NZ_RZSA01001813.1:0-440 GCF_003998075.1 Mesorhizobium sp. M2A.F.Ca.ET.037.01.1.1
GCGGAGTTCCGCGCCTCTCTGCCTGGCTGGGCCGAGCGGCAGCGTTTCGGCATCGGTTTCCGTCATGTCGAGGGCGAAGAGATGGCGGCGCTGCAGCCTGGTCTTTCGCCGCGCTTCGTCAAGGGCACCTTCGTGCCGGGCTGGAAGACGGTCGCCGATCCGAAGCTGCTCGGCAAGGCGGTCTGGACCTATGCGGAGAGGCTTGGCGCCCGTTTCGAGCATGCGCGGGTCGAACGCGTGGAGTCAGGCGCGAACGGCCCGACGATCGTGCTGGCCGATGGCACGAGGCGAACGGCAAGCAAGCTTGTGATCGCCGCCGGCGCCTGGTCGCATCTCCTGGCGAAAAGTCTCGGCGATCGGATCCCGCTCGAAACCGAGCGCGGCTACAACACGACGCTGCCGGCGTCGGCCTTCGACGTGAAGCGGCAGCTGATCTTTTC
>NZ_RZSA01001814.1:0-439 GCF_003998075.1 Mesorhizobium sp. M2A.F.Ca.ET.037.01.1.1
CATTCTGTGATAAGTGACGCCTATGAGCCGATCCCGAAGGAATACCCCCGATCGTCGGCATGACCACAGTCGACAGCGACAAGGCATTCAAGCAAGCCGAGCATCGGCGCGAGCGGCGGGCCGTGAAGGCACGGCTCGAATTTGACGAAGAACCGTTGCCGACCAAGGCTTTCGGCAATCCATGGGCCAGCGAGAAAGACGGCAAGCAATGGCTAGCCGAACCCTCCCCTAAACTGATGCGGAAGTGAGGTCCGCACACGAACCGCGCCAAGGGAATGGCGATCCCGGCAGGATTCGAACCTGCGACCATCGGCTTAGAAGGCCGGTGCTCTATCCAGCTGAGCTACGGGACCGTCGGCCGGCCGGGCCGGCTGCTGCGTTACGCCAAGCGATGCAAGACTCGGGAAGTCAGTGCGTCCAGGGCGTCCTGCGGTCATAG
>NZ_RZSA01001815.1:0-437 GCF_003998075.1 Mesorhizobium sp. M2A.F.Ca.ET.037.01.1.1
TTTTAAAATTCTACTCCTACGGTCAACTGCCGGCGTTTTCTGCGCTTCCGGTGCTCACGTACGTCAACGTACGCTCCGGTCCGGTTCTCGAAAACACCACCATCTGACTCGCAGGAGCGAATTTCTAAAACGGTCTCCGAGCCGATGAGCTACTGATTGACGCCCGCCGCCGTATCGGGCTGAGCGGCGGCGGTCGGCTTCGGCGGCCAGGAAAAATCGTCGGCGCGGCCGGGTGAGGCGGCCGGCGCCTTGCCTTCCAGGATCAGCTTTTCGCCGGGCAGGTTCGGATCGGCCCTGGCAGGCTGCGCGGCACCCAGCAGTTCAGTGCCGCCGTCGAGCGCGGGATCGCCGAGCAGCATCGGCGCGGTGCGGTCGACGATGATGGGCGCGGCGGCCGGCTTCGGCGCCTCGACCGGAGCGCCGGCCGGCGCCGACAC
>NZ_RZSA01001816.1:0-435 GCF_003998075.1 Mesorhizobium sp. M2A.F.Ca.ET.037.01.1.1
ATCATGATCGGCGGCCGCCACCTCATCAACATCGTCCTCGGCGTCGCCCTGGTGGTGCTGATCGTGCTTCTGGTCACCACCGAGTCCAAGCTCGTCTTCTGGCTGATCGTCGCCGCCTCGCTGGTGCTCGGCGTGCTGTTGATCATCCCGATCGGCGGCGCCGACATGCCGGTCGTGGTGTCGATGCTGAATTCCTATTCGGGCTGGGCGGCGGCAGCGCTTGGCTTCACCCTCGGCAACCTGGCGCTGATCATCACCGGCGCGCTCGTCGGCTCGTCCGGCGCGATCCTGTCCTACATCATGTGCAAGGGCATGAACCGGAGCTTCATCTCGGTCATCCTCGGCGGCTTCGGCGGCGAGACGGCCGCAGCAAGCGACGACGGCATCGAGCGCACCGTCAAGCAAGGCTCGGCCGACGACGCCGCCTATCTGATG
>NZ_RZSA01001817.1:0-434 GCF_003998075.1 Mesorhizobium sp. M2A.F.Ca.ET.037.01.1.1
GCATCAGGCTTCCTCGTTTTGAACGAGCTGTAGACCGGTTGAGTTGTCGGCCGAAGCATCCCGCACCTCCGAAAAGGTGCTCACGATCACCTGAAATCGCTGCTCACGATCGTCTGAAATCGTTGCTCATGATCCCGTGAAATCCGTGCTAACGATGCGGTGAAATCCGTGCTCACCATCGCCTGAAATACGCAAAACTGATCAAGTCCCAGCCGAAGAAGGGTTCGCCCATCGTCGACGAGGCGTTGTTGCGCATCGCCGCCCTCTACAAGATCGAGGACAGCATCCCAGGTTGTGATCCCGATCATCGCCGGGCTGTCCGCCAGAACCTGTCCCGCCCGCTGGTGGACGAGTTCTTCACTTGGCTGACAGCTCAGGCCGCACGGATCTCGCGCAAGTCCGACCTCGGCGAGGCCATGGCCTATATGCTGAAA
>NZ_RZSA01001818.1:0-434 GCF_003998075.1 Mesorhizobium sp. M2A.F.Ca.ET.037.01.1.1
CGGCATGACGATGCGCTTCGGCGCCTTTACGGCGCTGGACGATGTCTCCATCAAGGTGCCGGCAGGCTCCTTCCACGCGCTGCTCGGCGAGAACGGCGCCGGCAAGTCGACGCTGGTCAAATGCATGATGGGTTTCTACCACCCGACATCGGGCGACATGCTGGTCGATGGACGCCAAGTCGCGATCGCCAGCCCCAGGGATGCCTCGGCGCTCGGCCTCGGCATGGTCTACCAGCATTTCACGCTGGTGCCTTCGCTGACGGGCGCCGAGAATCTGGTCATCTCGCGCGAGAAGGTGCCGGGCGTCATCGACTGGCGCAAGGAGCGCGCAGCGCTTGCCCAATTCATGGAGCGCATGCCCTTCAAGCTGCCGCTCGACGTCAAGGTGGCCGAGCTCGCCGCCGGCGAGAAGCAGAAGCTGGAGATCATCAAAC
>NZ_RZSA01001819.1:0-433 GCF_003998075.1 Mesorhizobium sp. M2A.F.Ca.ET.037.01.1.1
GTCCGGCTATCCGCGCGTCATCAAGCTTTGGCGGCGCGGCACAAAGCTCGACGACGCGACGCCTATCTTCGAAGGCGAGAAGCAGCATCTCGCGGTTGGCGGCGGCGTCGAATATGACGGCGACAAGCGGCATGTGCTGCTCGGCAAGACGCTCGACTTCTTCACCTCGCACAGTTTCCTGCGGCTGGCTTCGGGCGAGAATCGGCGCATTCCGTTGCCCGACGACGCCACCGACACGGCGATCTTCAAGGGTCAGCTGATCTTCGGCGTGCGCAGCCCTTGGACGGCGCCCGACGGCACCCAATGCCTGCCCGACGGCCTTTACTCGGTCGATTTCGACCGGTGGATCGACACGGGCGCGTTCGGTCCATTCGAAACCGTGCTCGCGCCGGCGCATCGTGTCTCGATCGCCGGGCTGGCCAGGACGCAGGAC
>NZ_RZSA01000181.1:0-8677 GCF_003998075.1 Mesorhizobium sp. M2A.F.Ca.ET.037.01.1.1
GCGCTTTACGTTCCGCGCGGCAAGGGCGCCTTTCCGTCGGTGACGATGATGACCTCGGTTCCGGCCGTCATCGCCGGCGTGCCGCAGATCGCCATCGTGACGCCGCCGACCGCGGACGGTTCCGTCGATGCCGCGACCCTGGTCGCCGCTCGGCTCGCCGGAGTCGAGACCGTCTACAAATGCGGCGGCGCGCATGCTGTCGCGGCCGTCGCCTATGGCACCGAGACGGTGAAGCCCGCGCTCAAGATCGTCGGCCCGGGCAGCCCTTGGGTGGTGGCGGCCAAGAGCCTGCTGTCCTCGATCATCGACACCGGCCTTCCGGCCGGCCCGTCGGAAGCGATCATCTTCGCCGACGACAGCGTCGACGGCGGCCTCGCCGCACTCGACCTTCTGATCGAGGCCGAGCACGGACCGGACTCTTCCGCCTATCTCGTGACGCACAGCCGCAAGGTCGCCGACGCGGCTCTGGCAGCACTTCCCGACCACTGGTCCCGTATGACCGAGCAGCGGGTCGAGTTCTCGCGCGCGGTGCTGACCGGCAAGCGCGGCGGCATCGTGCTGACCGCGTCACTGGAGGACAGCTACCGCTTCATCAACGACTATGCGCCCGAGCACCTCGAAATCCTGTCCAGAGAGCCGTTCGCGCATCTCGGCCACATCACCGAGGCGGCCGAGATCCTCATGGGTCCGCACACGCCGGTGACGCTCGCCAATTTCGTCCTCGGGCCGAATGCGGTGCTGCCGACCAGCCGCTGGGCGCGCACTTACGGGCCGCTTTCGGTGACGGATTTCCTGAAACGTTCGTCGGTCGGCTATGTGACCTCGGCCGCCTATCCGGAGCTTGCCGGCCATGCCCGCAGGCTTGCCCGCTATGAGGGCTTCAGCTCGCATGAGAACGCGGTCTCGGAAATCCGCGACCGCTATCTCGGCGCCTGACGGGCCGGCGCGATGAAGGCCGCCAGACTGCATGGCCCCGGCGACCTGCGTGTCGAGGATATCGCCGCGCCGGGGGCTCCCGAGCCGGGCTGGGTGAAGCTCAATGTCGACGCCGCCGGCATCTGCGGTTCCGACCTCCACAATTTCCGCACCGGACAATGGATAAGCCGCGCGCCGTCGACGGCCGGCCATGAACTGACCGGCACGGTGGTCGCGGTCGGCGAGGGCGTCGGCACCGTCGCCGTGGGTGACCGGGTGGTCGCCGATTCCCGCTTCTGGTGCGGGGAATGCGCGCAATGCCGCGCGGGCAGGCGGCATCTGTGCGCCTCGCTGGGCTTCGTCGGCGAAGTATGCGACGGCGGCTTTGCCGAGCAGACGGTGCTGCCGGCGCGCCTGCTGCATCTCATCGACGCCGCGCTGGATGAAAGAGTGGCGGCCATGGCCGAGCCGCTCGCCGTCGCGCTGCATGCTGTGCGGCGCCTGCCGAAGACCGCGGGTTCGGTGCTTGTCGTGGGCTGCGGCACCATCGGCGGCTTGGCGGCGCTGCTCCTGTCGCGGACGCTCCCGGGCAGGGTGCTGATCGCCGACCGCAACAAGGCGCGCTGCGAGCGTGTCGCCCGGGTGACCGGCGCCACCATCGTCGATCTCGACCGCGAGGCCATTGCCGAAGCCACCGCCGACGCACCTCTGCTTGCCGCCGTCGAGGCGACCGGCAGCATCGCCGCGCTCAACCAACTGCTGGGTGTTCTGGGTTCCGGCGCCACCGTGGCGCTGGTCGGCATTTTCCACGGCCGCCTCGACATAGACCCCAACATGCTGGTCGAACGCGAGATCGGTCTGCTGGGCTGCCATGCCTTTGCCGATGAGCTGCCCGACGCCATCGGGATGCTGGCGGAGCTGTCCGGACCACTGATCAGCCTGATCGATCGCGAGATCGGCCTGGACGATATTCCTGCCGCTTATGAGCGTCTTTTGGCGGGGCAGGGCGACGGCTTGAAAACCATTATCCGGCTGCGGCAGCCTGCCGGCACCTGATTTCCGATGTTCGCCGGAAAGGACTTTTGAATGAGTGCTTTGCCCGATACGGCCAGCCCCCTCTACGAGAAGGTCAAGGACTACATCCTGACCAACATCGGAACCGGCAAGTGGACCAAGGACAGCAAGCTGCCGTCCGAGAATGAATTCGTGGCCGCGCTCGGCGTGTCGCGCATGACCGTCCACCGCGCCTTGAGGGAATTGACCTCGGCCGGCTTCCTGATCCGGTTGCAGGGCGTGGGGACATTCATCGCGCCGCCAAAGCCACAATCGACGCTGATCGAGATCAACAACATCGCGGCCGAGATCGTCGCGCGCGGCAACAGGCATCGCTCCGAGGTTCTCGTCCTCGAAAGGATCACGCCGACCAAGGAGCTCTCGCTGTCCTTCGAATTCGCCAAGCGCGCCGCGATCTATCATTCGGTGGTCGTCAATTTCGAGAACGACCTGCCCGTGCAACTGGAAGAGCGCTTCGTCAATCCGAGTCTGATCCCGGACTACGACAAGCAGGATTTCTCGAAGATGGCGACCTATGATTACCTGATGCAGAAGACGCCGGTGACCGAGGTCGAACACATCATTTCCGCTGTCCCGGCCGATGCCGAGACGGCGCGGCACCTCGCCATCGACGTCGGCGCCTGCTGCCTGCTGCTGCATCGCCGGACATGGACTGGCGCGGTCGTCGCCACCATCAGCAAGCTGACCTATGTCGGCAGCCGCTACTCGCTCGGCAGCCGCTATTCTCCGTCGCGCAAGACGTGAGACGGGTCGAATCGTTCACGCCTCCGGCGCCGGTCATGACGGGGCAGGGATCGGCTTGCCCAAATGCTGCCAAGAGCACGGCAATCAGCCTCTCCAGCTTGTATATGCATGTATGTATTTTAGCCTTGACATCCGTCATCGCCGACGTTGAATATCGTTTCACTCCCGTCGACGTGGCAGGTAAGACGCCGAGGCACAGTGCCGCAAGAAACAGAAGCCGCATTCTCACCGGACGGGAAGTTTGGTTCAAAAAAGCGCTCTGGATCATCAAGGGGAACAAAGATGATGCTTAACCTCACAGGACAATTCCGTGCGCTCGTGGTGGCGGCGACCATCGGCTTCGCCCCGCTCGCCCACGCCGCCGATACGGTCATTCCCGCGACGCCCGAGGCCGGATCGTTCAAGATCGGCATTGAGCCGTGGCTGGGCTACGGCCAGTGGCATGTCGCCGAAGCCAAGGGCCTGTTCAAGGCGAGCGGTCTGTCGGACGTCCAGATCGTCAATTTCACCGAGGACAAGGACATCAACGCCGCCCTGGCGAGCGGCCAGCTCGATGCGGCGAACATCGCCACCCACACCGCCATGGGCATGGTCGCGGCCGGCCTGCCGGTCAAGATCGTGCTGCTGCTCGACGTCTCGATGACCGCCGACGCCATGATCGCCGGCAAGGACGTCGACTCGGTCGCCGATCTCAAGGGCAAGCAGGTCGCCTTCGAGGAAGGCACGACCAGCGACATCCTGCTGAAATACGCGCTGTCCAAGAACGGCATGTCGATCGCCGACGTCCAGCCGGTGCCGATGCCGGCCGCCGATGCCGGCAGCGCGCTGATTGCCGGCCGCGTCCCGGTCGCGGTCACCTATGAGCCTTATCTCACCACGGCCAGGGCGCAGAACAAGGACGTCAAGCTTCTCTTCACGGCCGGCGAGGACCCAGGCCTGATCAGCGACGTGCTGGTCGTGCGCGACGAGGTGATCAAGTCGCGGCCCGGACAGGTGCTGGCCATGATCAAGGCCTGGGATGCGGCGCTCAAGGATTACAATGCCGACACGCCCGGCGGGCGCGCCATCATCTCCAAGGCGGTCGGCTCGAGTGTCGAGGATCTGAATACGGCGTTCGAAGGCGTGCGTTACTATTCGCTTGCCGAGAACAAGGGCGCGCTGACGGGAGACTTTTCCACCAAGACATTCGCCGACGTCGAGGCCGCCGCCAAGAATGCCGGGCTGCTTCAGGCCGACGTGACGCCGGAGCAGATGATCGATCCGGCCTTCGTCAAGGCCGCACAGTAGGTTCGTGGCGGCCGCCGAGATGTCCGACGAGCCTGCCGGCAAAGCGAGCCCGCCCGGCCCGGCGACGGGACCTGCCGCCAGGCAGGCGATGCGTCGACGCCGATCCTCCGGGATCGGCGCGCCCATCGCGCGCTCCCGCTTCCTGATCATTGCCGTGGCCGTCTTTGCCGGTCTCGGCCTCGCCTGGTGGGCGGCGACGGGGCTCGACCTGGTCAAGCCGATCTTCCTGCCGTCGCCCGCCAGCGTGGCGACGCAACTCGGCAAGCTCTGGGCCGACGGCACGCTGCTCACCGATCTCGAGGCCTCGATCTACCGTATTTCGGTCGGCTTCCTCATCGCCTCGGTGCTCGCCATTCCGATCGGCGTGCTGATCGGCAGCTTCCGAACCTGGGAAGCGGCCATCGAGCCGCTGGTCGATTTCATCCGCTATATGCCGGTGGTCGCCTTCGTGCCGCTCTCCATCCTGTGGGCGGGCACGAGCGACGTCCAGAAATTCCTGATCATCTTCATCGGCACCTTCTTCCAGCAGGTGCTGATGATCATGGACAACGTCAAGCGCGTGCCGGCCGACTTCGTCGGTCTCGGCAGGACGCTCGGCCTTCCGGACCGCAAGATCCTGACGCGCATCGTGGTGCCCAGCGCCTTGCCGGGCATCTGGGATACGCTGCGCATCAGCCTGGGCTGGGCCTGGACCTGGTTGGTGCTGGCCGAGCTCGTCGCCGCGACATCCGGCCTCGGCTATCGCATCACCGTCTCGCAGCGCTATTTCCAGACCAACACCATCATCGGCTACATCCTTCTGTTGGGCATTCTCGGCCTGATCACCGATCAGGTCATGAAGGCGCTGGGCAAGGTGCTGTTTCGCCAGGACAGCCGCTCATGACGAGGTCCGGCCGATGAATTTCCCCAAACTGCGGATCAAGGGCCTCCACAAGAGTTTCGGCACCGGAGCGCGGCGCACCGAAGTGCTGCGCGACATCAACCTCAACCTCGCCGACAATGAGTTCGTGTCGCTGGTCGGCACGTCGGGCTGCGGCAAGAGCACGCTGCTGTCGATCGTCGCCGGACTGCAGGATTTCGACTCGGGCGAACTCGACATCGACGGGTCGCCGATCCTGAAGCCAGGTCTCGATCGCGGCGTCGTCTTCCAGTCCTATACGCTGCTGCCCTGGCTGACGGCGCAGCAGAACATCGAGTTCGCCCTCAAGGCTGCCGGCCATGACCGCGCCACCTGCCGCAGGATCGCGCTTGAGCATCTCGACCTGGTCAAGCTCCCGCGCTCGGCCAATCTCTATCCATCCGAACTTTCGGGCGGCATGAAGCAGCGTGTCGCCATTGCGCGCGCGCTTTCCTACCGCCCCAAGATGCTCTTGATGGATGAGCCCTTCGGCGCACTCGATGCCCTGACCCGGCATCAGATGCAGGAGCTGCTCACCCAGATCTGGGAGGAGCACAGGCTGACCGTGCTCTTCGTCACCCACGACGTCGAAGAAGCCGTCTATCTGTCGGACCGCATTGTCGTGATGGGCATCGGCCCCGGGCGCATCATGCGGACTTTTGACGTCGACATCGAGCGCCCGCGGCGCGAGGAGGTCATGGAGAGCGCCGCCTTCATGGACCTGCAGCGCAATGTCCATAAAGCCATTCGCGAGGCCTCCAGACGCCCCGAAATGGCTTAGCCGCCTGCTCTTGCTGTCACGCCAGCCGGCTGGTGACGCGCAACGGACCTTTGCAAGGAGAGCCACCTGCCGCTCTGGTCCGTTGCGCGCCGCGCCCGGTCGGTTTTGCCGGCCGTGCGGTTTCAGAAAAGCTTGGCGGTCGCCATGCAAAACACCGTGATGACCAGCAACCCGCCGGCGATGCGTTCGCCCCTGGTCATTTTGGCCCGCAGTTGCGTTTGCGTCGCTTGATCGGCGCCAGCCAGTTGCCGGCTGGCGGAGGCGACGAGCGCGCCCTGCACGCCGGCGGCGATCAGCGCCGTCACAATGCCGAGCGCCAGCGCCTTCTCCATCGGGCCGAATGCACCCTCATGGAAGAAATACCAGAGCAGTATGCCGGTCAGGAACACCACGCCGGAGGCGCCGAGCTGCGGCCGGATGAAGCGCTCCGCCTTGATCTCCGGATCGCGGGCGACCGCAATGGTCGTGCCGGCCCAGAACACGCCGGCCATGACGTGCAGGCCGATGACGACGATATAGACATATTGCATGACCGCATTCCTCTCTGTCGCCCGCCGCACGTCGCTGCCATGTCGCGACGCCATCAATAAGACAAAGTTAGAGATCTAACGATTAGATGTCAATTCGTAAAGCTGAGTTTCACGTTCTCATTGCATGCTCTACTGTCACGTCATGACACCATTTGACCGCCCGCCCGTCGGCATGAACCTCGCCCGCACCTCGAAAGTGGTGGCGCAGGCCTTCGATGCCGCGCTGGTCGAGGCCGGCGGCACGCTGCCGGTCTGGCTGACCTTGCTGTCGGTCAAGTCGAAGGAGCTGGCCAACCAGCGCGAGCTTGCCGGCATGATCGGCATCCAGGGCGCGACGCTGACGCATCACCTCAACGCCATGGAGACGCAGGGCTTGCTGACGCGCCGCCGCGATCCCGAAAACCGCAGGGTCCACCAGGTGGCGCTGACTGAGCTCGGCGAAGCGCTGTTCGAGAAATTGCGTCTTGCGGCCGTCGACTTCGACAAGCGGCTGCGGGCCGGCATTCCCGAAGACAGGCTGGCCGAATTCGCCGAGGTGCTCGCGATGCTCAGGCGGAACGCCGAGGCGCCTCAGTCGTAGCCCGCAATCGCCCCGAAAGCGTAGTGACGCAGTCTGAGCGCCGTGATCAGGGCCGTCAGCTTCGTCTTGCCGTCGAAAGCGTCCTGGAACATCTCGTCATGCATGAGCAGGATCAGCTTGTTCGGCCTGGCGAAATGGCCGTAACCGAACAAATGGTCGATCTCGCTGACCAGATGGTCGACGCTCTGAACCGGCTTGCCGCTGTCCTCATGCACCCACTCGTGATCCCAGCCGTAAAGCCAGAAGCCTGAGGCCGCGACGAATTCGTAGTCCGGATCCTCGCGGCCGGCCTCGGCCAGCCCGAGCGAATTGTCGTCCTTCGAGTAATTGGGCAGCCGGAACACGTCGCGTCCGGGCAGCCGCGCATGCACGGCCGGCTTCAGCCCGAGCACAACATTGGCCCGCAGCATGTCGGCGACCACGCCCTCGGTATCGCCGTAGAAATGCCGGTAGTGATTATAGGCATGGCTGTAGCTGTGGTTGCCGATCGTCACCAGCGGCATCGATTTCGCCCGCTGCAACAGCGCCCGGCTGGTAGCATTGGCTTCGACATGCATGCCGACCATGAACAAAGTTGCGGGCACCTGCTCGGCCTGCAGCACGTCGAGGATGTTGGCTGTACCGTTCAGCGGACCGTCGTCGAAAGTGAGGTAGATGGTGCGATCGGCGGCCGAGGCGGGCGATGCGACATGCAGCAGGAACGGCAGGATATAACGAAGCGGCATTCGCAAAACTCGGTTGCGATCCCGATTGGCCGCCATAACGCCCGGTTGTGTCAAGCTTGTTGACGAAAGTGTCAGCCCAAGCTGCCCTGCAGCAGCTTCAGCTTCGCCTTTTTCGGGCTGCGCGCCGCCAGCCATTCGCGCGCCTTGTCCTGCGGCATCGGGAAGGCGATGGAATAGCCCTGCACCTGGTCGCAGCCGATCGCCATGAGCGAGTCGAGCTCGGCCTCGGTCTCGGCGCCCTCGGCGACGATCGAGATGCCCAGCCCCCTGGCAAGCTCGGTGATGGCGCGCACGATCTTGCTGTTGTCGCCGTTCTCGTTGATGTTCTGGACGAAGCGGCGGTCGATCTTCAGCCGGTCGATCTCGTTGGGGTTGACGTGGCTCAGCGAAGCATAGCCGGTGCCGAAATCGTCAAGTTCCAGATGCACGCCCGCGGCGCGGATGTGGCGGAGCTTGGCGGCGATTCCGGTCTTCTCGTCGTCGAGGATGACGGATTCGACGATCTCCAGCGAAAGCTTCTGCGGCGCCAGCCCGGCGCGCTCCAGCGTGCCGAACAGGAACTCGTCGAAATCGGGCTCGCGAAGTTCGGTACCGGAGACATTGACAGCGATGCGCCCGAAATCGATTCCGGCGCGGTCCCATTCGGCGGCCTCGTTGATCGCCTTGCTGATGACGATGCGGCCGACATCGGGCATGAAGCCGCATTTCTCGGCGACGGGAATGAACTCGCCGGGCGAGATCATGCCGCGCGTGGCGTGGTTCCAGCGTACCAATGCCTCGATGCCGCTGATCTTGCCGCTGGTCAGCGACACTTGCGGCTGGAAATAGACCTCGAAACTCTTGTCGGCGATCGCCGTGCGGATGTCCTGTTCGAGCTGCTTGCGGTAGTCGAGCTCGCGCCGCAGTTCCTCCGAGAAGAAGGAGAAATTGCCGCCGCCGAGCTTCTTGGCGGAATAGAGGGCGAGGTCGGCATGGACGAGCAGGTCCTGCGCATTGTCGGCGTCGACTGGATAGACCGCGATGCCGGCGCTGGCGCCAGGCATGATGGTCGTACCCTGGAAGGTGATCGGCTCGTTGATTTCGGCAAGGATGCGCTTGGCCAGCGCATGGATGTCCTCGGTGGTGCCGGCCCCGTTGAGGATC
>NZ_RZSA01001820.1:0-433 GCF_003998075.1 Mesorhizobium sp. M2A.F.Ca.ET.037.01.1.1
CCATAGAGGCGACGCTATCGGTGATGGCCAAAGGCCAGGTCCTTGAAAGCCGAACGCTTGTTCCCGGCGCAGGCTTCCGCTTCGCGCTTGCCGGCGAGGCTGATGCGATTGTGGTGACCGGCGGCGGTCTCGACCGGCAGCTAGCGCTGTCAGCCTATCCGACCGATCTTGGCCTGCTCCCGCCCACCGCCCTCGCGCCTGGTGCGGCACTCAGCACCATCGGCTTCGACGACATCACCACGCGCGGCCTGCGCAAGGTTCCCACGGGCCATGCCGGGCTCTCCTGGCGCAATATCAACGCCATGGCGAGCGACAACACCAAGAACAGCGAGGGCTACGTCAACGGCAATGTCTCGGGCGATTACATCGCCTATACGAGCAGCGGCCATCAGGCGGAATTCGGCCGGCAACAGCCCTTCGGCCTGCATTCGAT
>NZ_RZSA01001821.1:0-432 GCF_003998075.1 Mesorhizobium sp. M2A.F.Ca.ET.037.01.1.1
CGTGAGGCAGAAGCCGAAGGTCGAGGCGGGGCGACCACATCCCGTCGCCACGCCCAAGGACGCCGGCGAACGAGCGCGGCGCGAGACCGTTCGCGATCGCGAGGCGGTGGAGCCAGCTCGACAGCAGCTCATCCGGCTTCGGATCAATGGAGACAGGCCACCGATCCCGAAAGACATCTTGATACCGCTCGCGGATCTCGATGGCATACCCTGCGTCGGTTGCCTCGCCGCTCACAGTAGGCCGTCACGCACTGGCGCCCGGCGGCGCTTCGAGACTGGGATGTAGTTCAGCGCCTTGAGACCCGATTTCGTGATCCGCTCCGCACCAGACCTCACGGCGGCCGCGGCGGCCGCAGAAACGATCGCCACGATCTCGCCGATCAATCCCTCTGAGAGCTGGAAGATCGTTCGCGCCAACGGTTCATCCGAAAG
>NZ_RZSA01001822.1:0-432 GCF_003998075.1 Mesorhizobium sp. M2A.F.Ca.ET.037.01.1.1
CCAATACCCTTAAGCTGCACGATCATGGACGCCGGGTTTGGCATAGGGTCGCTCGCGGCATTGAGCAACGCGTCCCGTTCCGCTTCAACCTCCTTGATCTGTGCGAGGAGGATTTCGAGACGATCAAGTTCCCGTAAAATCTGTGCTTTAACTTGACGTGGCAACGGGTGTCCGTCGCCCGTTCGCAGTTCCTCCAGTCGAGCGCGGCGATTTCGGTAGATCGGTTCGTAGTCGCCAATTCCTTGTGCGAACAGCAAGCCTTTGATCCGGTTTACGTGCAGGATTCTCTCTGCGGTCAGCGTCTTTCGCTCTCGGCAAATTCGACGACGATCCTCTTCATCACGAGTGGGAACCCTGACCATCGCACACACCCTTGGTTCACCTCGCTTGTAGGCCAGAAGCGTCCGCACCAAGGTTTCCCCATCAATTTAT
>NZ_RZSA01001823.1:0-432 GCF_003998075.1 Mesorhizobium sp. M2A.F.Ca.ET.037.01.1.1
ACACCGCGCAGAAGGTCGAGCCGAAGGCGATGATCAGCGAGTTGACGAAGCGCGGCAGGAAGTTCGACGGCCCGGCGATCACCATGTTGCGCTTGCGCACGGTCTCGTCGCAGAAACCGGTCGCCGGTCCGAGCGAGTTGATGTATTCCGGCGTCTGCCGTGTGCGGGTGGTGAACAGGTTGCAATAGCCTTCGATGCTCGGCTGGAAGACGATCTTAGGCGGATAGGCGATCGAGTCCGGCGGCGTCTTGAAGCTGGTGGCGAAGATCCACAACAGCGGCACGATCGAGATCAGCGCATAGGCTATGATGATCGTGCCGGCGATCAGCTTCGCGTTCGACGAGGGTGCTACGACGGAATGGGCGGTGGTCAGGCTCATCTCTGCTTCACCTTGTTGAGCGCCTTGACGTAGATGTTGGCCAGCCCGAACAC
>NZ_RZSA01001824.1:0-432 GCF_003998075.1 Mesorhizobium sp. M2A.F.Ca.ET.037.01.1.1
CATCGATGCCGCGCCGCTTCAGCTCGGCGAGGAAATTCGCCTTGCCGCCCTGGTCGGAGACCATGACTCGCCGGCGGTTGCCGACGGCTTCCGGCGGCACATGTTCATAAGTCGCCGGCTCCTTGGCCAGAGCCGAGGCATGGATGCCGGCCTTGGTGGCGAAGGCGGACGAACCGACATAGGGCGCCTGCGCTTCCGGCGCACGGTTGAGCAATTCGTCGAAGGCGCGGGAGAGCCTGGATATTCCGGTCAGATCCTCGGCTGAAATGCCGGTTTCGAAACGGTCGGCGAAGGCGGGCTTCAGCGAAAGCGTTGGGATGATGGTGATCAGATTGGCGTTGCCGCAGCGCTCGCCGATGCCGTTCAACGTGCCCTGGATCTGGCGCACACCAGCTTCTACGGCGGCCAGCGAATTGGCCACCGCCTGTCCAG
>NZ_RZSA01001825.1:0-431 GCF_003998075.1 Mesorhizobium sp. M2A.F.Ca.ET.037.01.1.1
GCCCCATCTGCAGCCAAAGCCGGTTCAGGATGCCGCGCAGCACCACCATGTCGCCTATATCGGCAAGCGCGAAGTGGAATGTCTGGTTGAGCTCCAGCGCTTCGGTCCAGTTCCTTCCGGTGATAGCGCTCTCGTTGCGGGCGATCAGATCGCGCAGCCGCTCGATATCCCTGGCTGTCGCCTTGAGGGCTGCCTCACGCGCGGCAAGCCCTTCGAGCTTCAGCCTGATCTGGCGGATCTCGCGATAGCGTTCCAGCGTGATGATGGGGACGCGCACCTCGCGCGCCGATTTCTGCACCAGCGCCTCGTCCTGGATGAGGCGCAGGATCGCGTCGCGGACCGGCGTGACGCTGGTTCCGAGCGACTGGGCGAGGTCGCGGATGGTCACCCTGGCGTCCGGCGCGAACCGTCCCTTGATCAGCGCCTCAGCG
>NZ_RZSA01001826.1:0-431 GCF_003998075.1 Mesorhizobium sp. M2A.F.Ca.ET.037.01.1.1
ATCCTGGGCTCGCGGATCAGCGCCAGCGCTATGTTGGTGAGCGGTCCGAGCGGGCACAGCGTGATCGTGCCGCTTTCTTCGCGCATTAGCGTCTCGACGATGAAATCGACCGCGTATTGTTCCTGCAACGGCATGGTCGGCTCGGGCAGCTGCGGGCCGTTCAAGCCGGTCTTGCCATGCACTTCCTCGGCGGTGACCAACTCGCGCGTCAGCGGCCGGATGGCGCCAGCATAGACCTTCATGTCTGGCCTGCCGGCCAGCTCGCAGATCTTGCGGGCGTTGTTCTGGGTCAGCTTCAGCGGCACGTTGCCGGCAACCGCGGTGATGCCGACGATCTCCAGCTCGGAACTGCCGAGCGCCAGCAATATGGCGACGGCATCGTCCTGGCCGGGATCCGTGTCAATGATGATCTTTCTGGACTGGGGCATTTC
>NZ_RZSA01001827.1:0-430 GCF_003998075.1 Mesorhizobium sp. M2A.F.Ca.ET.037.01.1.1
CTGCTCGACCGCGGCATGATGGGTGACGGCGTGGCCGACCTGAAGGCGATCCGCGCGGCGGTGGAAGCGGCCGGCTACGACGGGCCGTGCGAGGTGGAGGTGTTCTCGGCGCAGAACTGGTGGAAGCGTGACCCCGGGGACGTGCTGGACGCCTGCGTGGAGCGCTTCCGCTCCGTTTGTTGAAGACAGAAGCTGGACAGCCGGGCATCGCTCGCAACCGTACGGATATGCCACGTTCGAGGGCTGTTGAGTGGTCAGCCGCCGCCCTGCGAAACAGATTTCTACTGCGTTCAGATCGGGCTCGAGATCAATCTCTCGACCGGAGGCCCTTTTCCCGGAAGGCAGCCAGGCCCGCCCGAAGGTCGTCGCCGCCGGCGGCGATACGTCCGGCAAACGCATCCAGGACACGCTCCCGTTCCTCGCCTTCGGC
>NZ_RZSA01001828.1:0-430 GCF_003998075.1 Mesorhizobium sp. M2A.F.Ca.ET.037.01.1.1
CGGTGCTGCTCTTTGCCGCTTTGGTCTTTGCCGGCGATCCGATCGACAGGATCCTGCAGCTCGGCGGCCGGCTGCCCTTGCATGCCTTGCTCGGCTTCCTCACCGGCATGGCGATCATCCAGTTCGAGCTGGCCGATGAAAGCACAAACAACAGCGGGTTTGCCGTCGCTTCGATCGTGGCGCTGGCCAGTATCGTGGCGGCAATCATGCTGGCGGGGCGCGAGAGCAGGGGCTTGCGCTGGCTGGCCTATACCGGCTTCGCCTTCGAGCTCGCCATCATCTACAGCGTCACCTTGAGGTCGATG
The DNA here is from genome assembly GCF_003998075.1 of Mesorhizobium sp. M2A.F.Ca.ET.037.01.1.1. Classification (NCBI taxonomy): domain Bacteria; kingdom Pseudomonadati; phylum Pseudomonadota; class Alphaproteobacteria; order Hyphomicrobiales; family Phyllobacteriaceae; genus Mesorhizobium; species Mesorhizobium sp. M2A.F.Ca.ET.037.01.1.1. The sequence continues at coordinate 306 of NZ_RZSA01001828.1, forward strand.
CTGGATACGGCCGGCTTCTTCCTGGCGGCGGCGGTGCTGCTCGGCATGCTGGCGCTGGTCATCATCCGCATCGAAAAGCGCATGAAAGCGCCTGCCGGAACAGGAGCAGCGGCATGACCGGCAAG
>NZ_RZSA01001829.1:0-429 GCF_003998075.1 Mesorhizobium sp. M2A.F.Ca.ET.037.01.1.1
GTCGGGAGATAGGCAAAAGTGACGGGAAAGCCGGAATGACCGAACCACGGCGGAGAACGCCGCCGACTTTTGAACAGTTGCGCACAATGTCCGGGCAGGAGCTCGGCGTGTCCGATTGGACGACGGTCGACCAGCGACGCATCGACCAGTTCGCCGAGTGCACGGGCGACCATCAGTGGATCCATGTCGATCCCGAGCGGGCAAAGCGGCAGAGCCCGTTCCGCACCACGATCGCGCATGGCTATCTGACCCTGTCGATCATCGGCGCGCTGGCGCTGGAGATGGGCATCGTGCCGGAAAACACGCAAGCCGCCTTCAACTACGGCTTCGACAAGGTGCGCTTCCTGGCGCCGGTCAAGGCCGGGGCGCGCATCAGGCTGCGCACGACGCTGCTTTCCATGGAGGATCGCGGCCCCGGCCAGTATCTTA
>NZ_RZSA01000182.1:0-8638 GCF_003998075.1 Mesorhizobium sp. M2A.F.Ca.ET.037.01.1.1
ATCTGACGGGACGCGTGATCTACTATGTCGGTCCCGTCCGGGCAGTGAGGAATGAGGTCGTTGGACCCGCCGGTCCAACAACCTCCAGCCGCTTGGACGATTTTACGGACAAGGTGCTCGCCGAAACCGGCCTTTTTGCGATGATCGGCAAAGCGGAAAGGGGACCGGCGGCCATCGAGTCGATTATAAGACACAAAACGCCCTATCTTGCTGCAGTGGGTGGCGCTGCGTACCTGATTTCAAAATCGATTAAGAAGGCGCGGATCGTTGCCTTTGAAGACCTGGGCATGGAAGCCATCTATGAATTCGATGTGCAGGACATGCCTGTTATCATGGCCGTCGATGTTGAGGGAAACTCCATTCACAATTCCGGGCCTCTCGAGTGGCGTAGGCGTATGGCGGCCGACAGCATCGCACGCAACATCGGCGTTTGAATCTTCCCAGTTAGGCGATTTCGGCCAGACACCAGCGTCAAATTGTTGGGCACGCCGTACGACGAGCGGCATTTGCGGTGCCTTGCGCCTCGGCGAGCCGGACGAGCAAGGCCTTCAATTCACCCCAATAGCTGAATGTGCCACTGAATACTGCATTGAGTATGCCGTCCACGCGATCGAGGCTCGAATGCAGTCGCGCGTCTATCAAGTACGGTAGCGGGGATTCAAGAAAATGGGTTATCTATTTTATTTATCAGAAGGTCTCTGCCGCCGCCGACTTCCTCTCCAGCTGCACCATTGCCCGTTAGGCGCTGGGGCGATAGCCAAATTACTTCTGCAGCTTTTCTCAGCGGATCGCTCTCCTTAGCTGATTTTCATACCCATTCTAGCACATCTCGGGCCTGGAACGGATGCCTTCCACTGCTACATTCGGTCGTTTCAATGATAATAGAATTGATCGGCACACGGCGCGCTGTCGATCGCTGCTTGAGAGCAACAGGTTATGAAGTCGAAACCCGATCCCGTGCAACTCGACAGTTGGGACGTCCGGATTCTCTCCGAGATTCAGGCAGACGGTCGGATTTCAAAAAGTGAGCTTGCAAAACGAGTTCATCTTTCGGCGTCGGCCTGTTCGGAGCGGCTCCGAGCACTCAAGGCCGCAGGAATTATTGAGGGATTTTATGCGCGACTGAGTCCTGCACTCGTCGGCGGCATGATCTTTGTGATGGTAGAAGTCGTGCTGGATCGCCATCGTCTTGAGGACCAACGAGTCTTCGAAACTGCAATCCAAGAGATTCCGGAAATCCTGGACTGCTGGGCAATTGGGGGGCGCGTGGATTATTTGATGCGGGTCGCATCTCGTTCTATGGCCGCCTATCAGGATTTCATGGAGGGACTGCTGCAGGCAGGCTTGGGGATTGATCAATACTATAGCCTTGTCGTCACGAAACCAGTGAAGTCCAATTCACCGATACCTTTGTCCGCCCTGAGGCAACGGTGAAAGCGAAAGTTTAAGTTTCAACGGCGTTTGGCACGGATCCCGTAGATTCGTCGGCAAAAGGCGCCCATTCCGACGAAACTCAAGGGACATTTGCGGTATACTAATTGCTGGAAAAAGGTGGCCGAGCGCTATCCGCCAGTTGATGGCGAGGAAGGACGATGCGCTTGAGCAATCTGGAACCGATCATTCCAGGAGACGGATCGAAGCAGCCATCGGACGCACTTGGCCAGCACGGTTACGGCGAGAAGCCAAACCGGATCGTGCCTGGTTGAGGAGGCGTCCATATCTAAGATGCGAAGTGCCGAAAAAATGCCTCTACCGCTACTTCAAGGGGGGAACTTTCGCCCTGGATTGGCGATCAGTGGCGATTGAGCTTAGTCGCGGTCAGCGCATCCGTGTGGGGGGGGCGAAATCTACAGCGAGGGTTTGGCAAGCCGACGGGTAGCGGGAGTGCAAGCTGGCCCGCTCGGCCCTGGCGACCAACCCGGCCCTCGACGCCTGCGGACATTCGGAGATCGCTCCATCGCGTTTTTACGTCGTAAGTTCGTTGCTGATCGAGATTAGGAGATCGTCTGTCCTGTTTGACATCGCTGGTCTCGCAGCCTTCTAAGCGAGGAGCATGGCTGTGCCGGGGTCGCGTAGGTGGGTGACAAGGCCGGTCACTCCTGCCAGCCGACGTGGTCTTTGAGAAGGTGGAGGTTGCGCTACCGGCTGGAGAGCATGGTGCCAGTTTTCACAAGACAAGGGTCGCTTAATCGAATGGGCGTCAAGTTCATAGATTGCGAACAGATCATGGGGGATTTGAATAGTGCTACTGACCGAGGCAGAGCTGAAAAGAGTTGCGAATGCCAGTCGAGGACATAGAGCCGCATCGATCGTTCTAAAGGAAGAGACGGCCGCAGCTACAGCCAGATCTTCATTCGACGTTTTTCTGTCACATTCTTTCAAGGACGCAGAGATCATTCTCGGTGTGAAGCGAATTTTCGAGGAGCTTGGGTTCACTGCTTACGTAGATTGGGTCGAAGATTCACAACTGGACCGCACAAAGGTCTCCTCGGCCACCGCCGAGTTGCTGCGGACCCGTATGAGGCAGTCAAAGACGCTAATCTATGTGCATTCAAACAATTCTCCAGAATCCAGATGGATGCCTTGGGAGCTTGGCTTTTTCGATGGGTTTCGGACCGCGGTAGCGGTTCTGCCCGTGGCAAAAAATTCTTCGGAAACATTCTCCGGGCAAGAATTTTTGGGCCTATACCCTTACATTGATGGGACAGGACCTGCATTCCTGTTTATGAACAGAGGGACCGCGCCTCGCTCAAGAATAGGCTCTGTAAGCTCGACTGCTACCCTCACGTTTGCAAAATCCTGGTTTAAAGAATTTACCGCCACAAAATAGACTGGTGTGCTTCAAAAATGAAATATCCTGGACTCTATAATAGCGCCGACGTGGCATCCAACGAGCAGCAGGCGACGTTTCTCCGCCTGATCCGGGCAGAGTACGTTCTTCTTTTTTTAGCGTCGGTGCTCTCTTTGGACTTGTCGCCATCAAAAGCCTATTTCGGTGTCTATGCTGCGGTATTTCTTTGCTCAATGGGAGTCCTCATTTTCCGGTCGGTCACAAAGCCCGAGCAGGTCTGGTATCAGGCTCGAGCTCTTGCAGAGTCGGTGAAGACATTGACTTGGCGCTTCGCGATGCGAGCACAGCCGTTCGATGACGCGCGCGCCGCTGACGCCAGAGCTGATTTTCGAAAGCTCATGGAAGGTATCCTTGATAGCAATCGTCACCTTGGTAGCGCGTTGAGCGGCACCGATTCAGCATCCCCCCAAACAACCGACCAGATGATGTCGATAAGGGACTCCCCGCTAAAAGAAAGAAAAGACATATATCTGCAGAGACGAATCTGCGACCAGCGGAAGTGGTACGAGAAGAAGGCGCGCTCGAACAAGAGGTCCGCGAAAGTCTGGATGGGCCTTGGTATTTTTGCATACGCTCTGGGATTCTCGTTCATCGTAGTACGCATCGCTGACCCCGCGATGCCTGGCTGGCCGACCGAGCCGCTAATTGTCATCGCCGCCTCGCTTATCGGGTGGACCCAGATCAAGAAATTTAACGAATTGGCATCGGCTTACACGTTGACAGCTCACGAGATCGGCTTGACTGCCGACCTTATTACGGACGCCAACTCGGATGAGGCATTCTCCGCCGCGGTGAACGAAGCCGAACTGGCTTTCTCACGGGAGCACACCCAGTGGGTTGCTCGTCAAAACAACTAAGAGACAACAATGGCATACAGCGATCCGACCTATGTAATATTTGACGGCGATGAAGACGCTTGGGCATACCGCTTTATGAAAGGGTGGAATGCCAGCGAGAATGTGAGTTTTGAATTCGCGAACGCTCACGATCTGGACAATATGACGAGCCGAGCACAGGACGAAGATTATGTTAAACGCAATCTTCGCAACAGAATGAATGGATCGAGCCAGGTACTTGTCCTGATCGGTGAGAAAACGAAAAACCTTTTTCGCTTCGTGCGCTGGGAAATGGAATTGGCCCTTGATCTAGGTCTGCCGATAATCGCAGCAAACCTTAACGGCTCGCGGCAACAAGATGCGAGCTGTCCGCCTATCATCAGGGACAAATGTGTTGTGCACGTGCCGTTCAAGATGAAGGCCATCAAGCACGCGCTAGCCAATTGGCCCAGCGAATTTCATCGGCTTTCAAACGCTCAGCGTGGCGATGGCGCCAGGAGCTATGGCGAAAGCACCTATCGCGATCTCGGCTTATAATCGCCCACCTAAAAGCACTTAGCCGCCAAAACATCCTCGCCATCCGCTGGCGGCGACTAGCCTTAGCAACGTCCCCCAGCGTGTTCCGAGCTTGCCGAGCGATGATAAGAAGAGACGTCCGATTTGCTGAGTTTGGCTGAAAGCTGCAGGTCATGTGCAACCTATTAGAGGAGCCCCGCTCGAAGCGTCGGATCGTCAGACAAGATCATGTCGCGCGAGGGCGCTGGTTTCGCGAGGAAAAGGAGCGGCTGTTCGATGTTTGAGGCTTGATCCAGCGTTTCGAGACTGCACGAGCGGCCAGCATTGATGGAGGCAGCTTTTCAGGCCGCGCAATTCTGTCGGCTCGCCCCCTCCTGCGAGCCGCAGCTCGGCTCGCCCTGCGCAGCAACCACGAATTTGCGATCGCAAGAAAGGCAACACGCTCACGATAGAACTTGGCGGCGCTGGTCGGCTGCGAATCAAGATGTCAATGGCAAGGAGCTCTCGCCGCGCGTCTTTGCCGGGCCGAACCTTCTGGCTATGCTCCTTCGAGAAGTCTGCCGAGCACCAGCCGCCGCACCGCCAAAGCGATCAATATGCGCGAGGGCACGACCTCAGCCTCTCAGCGCTGGCCAACCAGGTTGGAGCCTGTGCCGCGGCACGGAACCCGCTGCCTGCTGATCGAGGCGAATGTGCTTTGCCCCTGATCACCTGCATTACCACCCTTGGGAACGGCAAGACCGATCCGGACCGTCAGAATGTAAGGGATGACCGGCAGTTCGGCGGAACATGGCCGCCGGCGCTCTATCGTGCCTCGCGCGGCCGGCGGGAACAGCGTCCCGAGCGCTATTCATCCGTCAATATCGCCCGCTAATCGGGCACTATGCTGGGCGCATGCGCGTCGTAAGCTGTTCGTGTTTGCATGACGCGCCCCCGACCCTCGGCTAAGGCGAACGTGACGCCTTAGTTTTCACGGCAATTCGGGCCGATCCCGCGAATTTCACGGCGAATAACCTGCATTCCCGAGAAACTCAAGGGACGTTTCCGGTATGCTATTTGCTAAACAGGTGGCTGGCCGAGTGCCCTCCGCCAATTTATCGCGAGGAGAGGGACATGCGCTTGAGCAATCTGGGAACCGAGCAACTCCGGGAGAAGGATAGAAGCTTCGTCTTCCATCCTTCTACGCATTTGGCCAAGCACAGCCGAGGCGAAACGCCAAATAGGATTATGGCCGGTGCGGAAGGCGTCTATATCTGGGACACCGAAGGCCGAAGGAGCCTCGACGGTTTCGGAGGACTCTACTGCGTCAACATGGGATATGGATGCACGGAGATCGCCGAGGCCATTGCCAGGCAAGCACACGAATTGCCGTTCGCACACGTCTATGCCAGCCAAGGTACGGAGCCGGTCGCCCTGTTGGCAGAGGCCGTGGTCGAGTATTTCGGTCAGAACATGCGAAGGGTCTATTTCGGCCTCTCCGGTTCCGATGCCAACGAAACCAACATCAAGCTGGTCTGGTACTATAATAACATTCTTGGCCGGCCCGAAAAGAAAAAGATCATCTCGCGAAATCGCGGCTATCACGGGTCTGGATTGGTCACGGGTAGCCTAACTGGCCTTCCCTTCTTTCACAATTTCTTCGACCTGCCTCTGGATTTGGTGCGCCATACAACCACGCCGCACTATTACCGCCAGGCGCGTGTCGAGGAGAGCGAGGAAGCGTTCTCCCGGCGCTGTGCCGATGAGCTTGAAGCCTTGATCCTGGCCGAAGGACCGGAAACGGTTGCAGCTTTTATCGGAGAGCCGGTACTTGGGACAGGAGGTATTGTGCCGCCCCCCAAAGGGTACTGGACGTCCATTCAAGCGGTGCTCGACAAATACGATATCCTTCTAATCGCGGATGAAGTGGTCTGTGGCTTCGCGCGAACCGGCGAGAAGTTCGGTTCCCACCTGTATAACATGCGTCCGGATTTCGTGACCATCGCAAAGGGTTTGAGTTCCGCCTACCTCCCCATCTCCGGGTCAATCATTGGCGACCGTGTCTGGTCGGTTTTGGAACAAGGAACTGAGAAGCACGGCGCACTCGGCCACGGCTGGACATATTCGGGGCACACGCTTTGTGCCGCAGCCGCGCTCGCCAATATTCGACTGCTTAAAGAAAAAAATATTCTGGAGCATGTCCGCGATGTTGGACCGTATTGGCAAGACCGGATGAAGGCCGAGCTGGCGGGACATCCCATCGTTGGTGAAGTTCGCGGAGTGGGTATCCTGTCGGCCGTGGAGATGATGCGGGACCCAAAACAAAGGATACCATTCGAACCCGACCTTCAGGTCGGGGTGCGCACTGCAGCTGCTCTGTTTGAGAATGGCGTCATCGGACGGGCCATGCCGCATGGCGACATCCTCGGTTATGCCCCCCCCCTGATCATTACCCGAAAAGAGATCGACATCATTGTCGACGCGACGGTAAAGTCGGTCGATACCACCTATCGCGCGCTGAAGGCCGAGGGTGCCGTATGATTTTGCGATCGCGAAGGAGCGAGTCCGGAGGCAGGCATGTCCCTGCGCGCTACTGCGCCGAGCAGACCCAAAACTGTTGAATTCCAGATATCTGATCTTGAGCATGCTCCGGGCTATTTCAGTCACGATTTGTAACCGAATCAGTTCTGCCGCCGCTGTCCTGTTGCCCAACGACCAGGACCTCTGTGCGGCGCGCCCTGCGGGTGTACCTCCCCGCCGGCAGGGCGCCCTTTTTGACCCACGTAATCAGTATCATTATGGCCCGTGCGGGATCGAGGGTCTGGTAAAGGTCATCTGCACGTTCCGATGCAGATTGAGCTTAGACGTGCCCTTTACATCATTGCAGCGGGCCATAATCATTGCGGTGAATTTTATCACGTCAGGTATATAGAAGGACGATACTCACACGCCACCCCGTTCACAAGGAAAGGCATTTTAATATTGTTGAGACGATTTGCCTATCAAAGAAAAGAAAGCATCGCAACACTTCTTTGCGGATCACGGCGCCCCGGGTGGGGGATGAGCGGCTATCCGAATTGTTATGCTAATGCCGACCCAAATTCCTGCAAAAGCTGGGGTCAATGATGGCTTTTGGTCAGCGCAGGATGATTTCTCCTGATTTGGTCGGTGCAGGGGCGGTCATGATTTAATGCATGGAGATTCTCTGATTGAGCTGTTGAGATCATGAGGCGTCTGCCAGACGCCCATCGGGTGAGCCCAGCATGATTGGGATGACCGACGAAGATCGAAAGTGTGGCAGCATTCTGGAGCCCGGTCAGCCCAGCGACGCCCGCGAATTCAATCACGTTTGTCGGGACATACACGACGCAGCCGGAAGGCGTGCAGAAAGAGGAAGAATCGAGCGCGACGATGACGAGGCACATGCCACTTGTTTTCGAGACATTCCTTGAAAGACTGTCACAGAGTATCGATGAGGCAGATTTCCGGGATGCCATGGCTGAGGCGGCCGGACGACTTGACCTAATCTTCTTTGCCTACCTCTCCTTGCCAGCACGGCCTTCCGGCAAACCGAGGTTAATTTCAAACTATCCACCCCGCTGGACCAGACAGTATCTGGAAAATCAGTATGAGAAACTCGATCCTGTGGTCTTGCGTGCTCGAAATGGCGGCTGCCCGTTTCACTGGGGATCGAATTTGGGAGGCGATAAAATGTCGCCGGCTCAACAGCAGCTATTCGATGAGGCGGCTCAATTCAGCATCTGCTGCGGTTTGACGATCCCAATTGTCGATCTCCGCGGCCGCATCGCTGCGGTTACTTTTGCCGCCGATGAGCCTCGTCCAGTATTTCTTCGGGTCGCTGAGCGGTACGAACAAGCTCTTCAACTGATGGCGGCCTGCTTTCATCGTTGCGTTCGCCGCAAATTGCCGAGCGATCGAACAGTGGATGGGGTTTCGCTGACATCCCGCGAATATGAGTGCCTGAGGTGGGCAGCGCGGGGTAATTCAGCCTGGGTGACCGGCCGCATCTTGGGTATCAAGCCACGCACGATCGCTTTTCATTTGGACAATGCCAAGAAGAAGCTAGGCGTGCGAACCCAAAATCAGGCTATAGCCCTTTTGGGGTCCGAAGGGTCCTCAATTGTCTGAGAAGCTTTTTGATCCCCTTGTGCTCGGGCCATTCGATCGCGCGCTTTGTATCGAGCGTTGACTGGATGCCGAGATCTTCTGTTCCGCCGGCTCGGGCGATGCAGCCGTATTCTTCCAGTCCGCGCCGGTGATCATAGTCTATGGGTGCTCGAGCGGGTGTGTCGTCGCTGACGAGCTAGTTGTGGAGCCTCAACAGGTTGTCCTCGGTTAGAGCGAGGCGACTGATAGGTGTTTTGGACTTTAGGCTCCCGTGGGGACGGTGCCAATTGTATCTGTGCAGCCAGACCGGCAACTCTGCGGCGCGGTG
>NZ_RZSA01001830.1:0-429 GCF_003998075.1 Mesorhizobium sp. M2A.F.Ca.ET.037.01.1.1
CCACCTGCAGATTGTATCGCCACGGATTGGTGATCACCGCTTTTGGAAAGGACCCCCGACATGACCATTTCCGCGCTTACGCTGACCCCGTTGATCTCGCTGATCGCCGGCGTGCTGATCCTGGTCATGCCCAGGCTGCTGAACTACATCGTCGCGCTCTATCTGATCATCGCCGGCCTGCTCGGACTGTTCCCGCATCTCGGCGGCTGAAGGTCTGAAGGCCGTCATCGCCCCTTCACTGCCAGCGGGCCGGTCGGGGTCGCGGTCTTCAACTTTCCTTTGAGGCTGTTGTGCCGGGCGATGCGGCAATAGCGCCATTGCTCTGCGTCCAGCTTTTCGCTATGTGCCTCCAAGATGTCTTCGAAGGGGTATTCCTATGGCTGATCACACGCCGACCGGTCCTGTCGAACTGGGCGCGAAGATGGACTA
>NZ_RZSA01001831.1:0-428 GCF_003998075.1 Mesorhizobium sp. M2A.F.Ca.ET.037.01.1.1
GTGCTGATCGCCCAAAGTGGGCGAGGGCACGAGGACCGGACCGCTTCCATCACCCAAGACAAGATCGGCACAAGCGAGATCGTTCGATGAGACATGTGATTTTCGGCGGCGACGGTTTCGTCGGCCGCCACCTTGCCCCCAAGCTTGTTGCCGACGGCGAAGAGGTCGTTGTCGCCGACATCGTCAAGAGCGATCTGCCGCATTATCGCTCGGCTCGTTTCGTCACATGTGACGTCACCGATCCGGCCTCTGTCGCGACCGTCGGGCTCAGGGGAGAGGACATGGTCTACAACCTGTCGGCGAAGATGCTGTCGCCGATCCAGGTGCGCGCCAAGCGGCACGACTTCTTCTTCCCGGTGAATTTCCACGGCACCGAGAACATCATGAAGGCGATGGACAAGGCCGGCGCCTCGAAGCTCGTCCACTAC
>NZ_RZSA01001832.1:0-427 GCF_003998075.1 Mesorhizobium sp. M2A.F.Ca.ET.037.01.1.1
TCGAGCCGACATCGGCCTCGCGCGGGTCGGTGACGATGCCTTCCTCCATCACGCGCGCCGCTTCCAACGCGATGGTGACCAAAAGGCGCTGCTTCAACTCCTCATAGTCGATCTTGTCAGGGTTGAGCTGCGGATAGAGGTCCTTCAGGCCCGGCCACAGCTTCTTCTTCGCGGGCTTCGCCGGATAGTCGTAGAAACCCTTGCCATTCTTGCGGCCGAAGCGGCCATGCCTGTCGACCATGGTGTTGATCAGCGCCATCTGCTTCGGGTCGACCGCCTTCTCGCCGAGATCCCGGATGGTCTGCTTCATGATCTTCTGGGCAAGGTCGACGGCCGTCTCGTCGGTCAGAGCGAGCGGGCCGACCGGCATGCCGGCGGCCTTGGCGGCGTTCTCGATCATCGGCGCCGGGACGCCCTCGATCAGCAT
>NZ_RZSA01001833.1:0-427 GCF_003998075.1 Mesorhizobium sp. M2A.F.Ca.ET.037.01.1.1
TTCCCTGCCTTTGCGCGGCAGACGGGCGAGGAAGACACCGTCGCGCGATTGAAGCTCGAGCACCTGGAGGATGAAAGCGCGGCGGCGGATCTCAGCGAGGCGCTGCTGGCCTACGGCCACGGGCGGCAGATCGAAAATCCCGAGGCGTTCGGCTATATGCTGCGCGCCTTCTTCGAATCGTTGCGCCGCCACATTGCCTTTGAGCGCGACCACGTGCTGCCGAAGGTTCTCGGCAATCAGTAAGTATTTGTCTTTACGCAATTCCGGACGGAAAACCGCTATGCACTTTTCCTGGAATTGCTCTAAACGAACGCCCCGGGGATCAGTCTCCGGCCCGCGCGGCCAGGCGCCCGATGTCGTCGACGATGACGTGGCGGTTGTTTTCGACGCGGATGACGCCCTCGCCCCGCAGCCGGGTGATCTGCCG
>NZ_RZSA01001834.1:0-426 GCF_003998075.1 Mesorhizobium sp. M2A.F.Ca.ET.037.01.1.1
AGTCAGCCGCGTGTCGGAAAGCACCGCCTGATACCAGCGCAGCGACGGTCCGGTGAAGGGCGGGATCGGGAAGGACGTCGCCTGCAGCGAAAACAGCACCAGCACGATCACCGGCAGGAAGATGAAGCCGTAGATGGCGATCGCGTAGAGCCAGGCAGCGGTGCGGACGATTGCGCGCATGGTCAGGCCCGCTCGATCTTCAGCCAGCGGGCGCAGGCGAGGTAGGCGACGGTTACGACCGCCATCAGGATGATCGACAGCGCCGAGGCGAGGGGGAAATCGCCACGCCTTCCGATCTGCATCATGACGAGCTGCGGCATGACCAGCTCATTGTTGCCGCCGAGGATCTGCGGCGTGATGTAGTCGCCGATGCAGAGCACGAAGGTGAGGAAGGCGCCGACCATGATGCCGGGCAAGGTCAGCGGC
>NZ_RZSA01001835.1:0-426 GCF_003998075.1 Mesorhizobium sp. M2A.F.Ca.ET.037.01.1.1
CCTTGCGCATTCCGGTGACCGTGCGACCAAGCCCGATGATCCGGCGCTCTCCGGTTGTCAGATAGCGGTGCAGATAGGCGTCATGCTCGTCGCGATAGGGTGCCGGCATCAGCAGGCTGACATTCTGGCCTATGACTTCGCTCGATGCATAGCCGAACAACGTCTCTGCGGCTGTGCTGAAGGATTGGATGCGGCCTTGCTCATCGATGACGACCATTGCATCCGGCACCGTTGCCAAGATCGAACGCAGATGGTCCTCACGCAGCCGAAGTGCGGCATTCGCAAAGGACAGCTCGCTAACATCCGTGCCTTCGACGAAGATCGCAGTGACGCGGCCATTGTCATCCTTGATCGGCTGGTAGACGAAATCGAGGATGCGCTCTTCTGCGGGCTCATCGGGCCTGTTGCGAAGGACGACCTTTTCCC
>NZ_RZSA01001836.1:0-426 GCF_003998075.1 Mesorhizobium sp. M2A.F.Ca.ET.037.01.1.1
GCCATGAGGAGCTGACCGGCATCAAGCAGAAGCTGACGGTGCTTTCACCCGATCTGTCGGGTGCGCTCGCGCTCGATGAAGACGGTGCGATGGAGACGATTCACGATCGAAAATCGGAGGCCGAGCAGGTCATGCTGCTGCATCGCGATGCCGCCCGGCTGTCGGCGGGCGACCCGAGCAAGCTCCAGTAAGCGCCACGAACCAACCGAACGCCCTTGCCAGGCGGTCCGGTCGCCGGCGCCGCCGCTGGCGACCGCTTCGAATCCAAGTTGCTCTAGGCTGGCAATACGCTAGTCTCGCTTTCTGGAAGTTGCCAGAGTGGGGCTGGTTTAAGAATGAATTCAGGTGTTGACCTGCTGCGGATCGAGGATGTTGGCATCTCTTTTGCCATTATCGGCGGGCCGTTGCATGCCGTCAGGCGCGCAA
>NZ_RZSA01001837.1:0-425 GCF_003998075.1 Mesorhizobium sp. M2A.F.Ca.ET.037.01.1.1
CCGGAAACCCCGGCGGGGGGACCGGCAAGGAAATGACCGCCATGAACGTGCTTCCCATCCCCGCATCGGGATTGCCCGAGGGCGCCGTCATGCCCGAGCACAAGCTTTCCATCGTCATCCCGATGTATAACGAGGCCGACAATGTCGAGCCGCTGCTTGTGCGCATCCATCAGGCGATGGAGAATTACAGCCAGCCATGGGAGGTGGTGCTGGTCGACGACGGCAGCACCGACGCCACCCCCGCCGAGATCCGCCGGCTGGCGGCGCAGTACGGGCCGTATGTGCATGGCGTGGAGCTGGTGCGCAACTACAAGCAGACCGCCGCCATGCAGGCTGGCCTCGACGCCGCGCGCGGCGATGTCATCGCGACGCTCGACGGCGATCTGCAGAACGACCCCTTCGACATTCCGCGCATGGTCTATCGC
>NZ_RZSA01001838.1:0-423 GCF_003998075.1 Mesorhizobium sp. M2A.F.Ca.ET.037.01.1.1
CCTCTCCGTCTCGGCTTCGCCGAGCCACCTCTCCCCCACCTTGGTGGGGGCGAGGAACGGCGCTACACCGGCCGCCAAATCTGCAGGATCGAGGCGGCCAGCAGCAGGCCGAGCACGATGTTCAGCGCGCGCCATTGGCGCTCCGTCTTGAGCAGGCGGGCAAGCAGGGTTCCTGCCACGCACCACAACGACAGCGACAAAGCCGCGGCCAGGCCGAACACGGCGCCGAGCAGCAGCGCGAGTTGCAACGGACCATCCGCCAGGGCCGCGAAGGACGCGGCGGCGCCCAGCCCCATCGCCCAGCCCTTCGGGTTTATCCATTGGATGCCGGCGCCGCCGAAAAAGCTGTTCGGCCTGGCCATGCTGATGTCGAGGTTGGGCGGACCGCTGCGGCCGATCTTGATCGCCAGCCATATCAGATAG
>NZ_RZSA01001839.1:0-422 GCF_003998075.1 Mesorhizobium sp. M2A.F.Ca.ET.037.01.1.1
AATCAAGATCGGTCAAATCAAGATCGGTTACCGCAAGCAGCGCCAGGCCTATGCCGGCCGGCGCTTGTGCAAAGGCGTTGCGTGCCGGTTCGAAGCCCACAGCTTGTCAGACTCCGAAAGCGATGGCGGTCCTGGTCGATGTCTTCAAGGCGCGCATGCAGGCCGCCGGCTCGACGCCGGTACCGGCGCATTCGGTCGCGCTGTTGATCAGCACGCGGCTGAGCTTACCGCAGTCGGCGCCGGCAAGGTCGAAGCGGGTGACCTTGGTCTTGCCGGCCGGCAGGTCCTTGAAATCGAGCACGGTGAGGCGGTCGACGACGCCCGCCTCGTTGAACAGCGCGATCTCGAAAGCCGCCTTGGACAGGTCGGCGCCGAGCGCGTTGTTGACGACGAAGGTCAGCCGGCAGCCTTTTTCCGAGGGC
>NZ_RZSA01000183.1:0-8602 GCF_003998075.1 Mesorhizobium sp. M2A.F.Ca.ET.037.01.1.1
GCATTAGATATTAGTAAATGCGAAATTTATAAAATTGTAAATGGCTTGGTTTACACTTTATGAACGGAAGTTCGCTTGGTAGAGTCTCGCCTGGCGTCTTCGAAATGACAGCTCGGGGACCCGAACCCTTTGAAAATCCGAGGCTTAAATCCGGCCATTTCGCTCGCTAAAAATTGAGCACCATCATACAAATGGTTGAGGCTTCACGGGCGCGGGATGGGGCATGAGGGTTGGATGAGTCCTCATCTGAAAGGATTGCTGTCCTGGATGGTACAGCAGTGCAACTATAGTTGCGTCGGCGGGGGATCGGCGTGAGCACCATCGGTCTGTGCATGATCGTCAAGAACGAGGCGAAGGTTATCCTGCAATGCCTCGCCAGCGCCCTGCCTCTTGTCGATTATGTGCTCATCGTGGACACGGGTTCTACCGATGGCACGCAAGACCTCATCCGAGGCTTTCTCGCGCAGAACAATGTCCAGGGAGCCGTCATCGACGAGCCATGGCGGGACTTTGCATACAATCGCAGCTTCGCTCTCGAGCGGCTGCGCGAAGTCCAGACCGTCGACTATGCAATGATCATCGATGCCGACGATACGCTGATCCTGGATCGTGACTTCGAGCCAGCCGTGTTCAAGTCGCGGATGGAACACGATCTCTACGATGTCGAAGTATCCCATGGAAATATCTCGTTCTATCGCCCGCAGATCTGCCGCAACCGCCTACCCTTTTCCTTCAAGGGCGTGCTGCACGAATATCTGGAGGCTCCGCCTGGCCCCATCACACGGCAGAACGCCGAGGGATTTCGCATTGCCACGGGACGTGGGGGAGCGCGCAGCCAAAACCCACGAAAATACCAGGACGACGCGGCGGTGCTGGAGAACGTGCTCGCAACCGAGACCGATCCGTTCCTGATATCGCGCTACACCTTCTATCTCGCGCAAAGCTATCGCGATTTCGGTGAACGCGAGAAGGCGCTGGAACAGTATCTGAAGCGAGCAGAGCTGGGTTTCTGGAACGAGGAGGTCTATGTGAGCCTGCTCGAGGCGGGGAATCTGATGGCCGCGCTCGGCAAGCCCTTCGAAGAGGTCGTCGCGGTCTATGAGCGTGCGACCCAGACAGTGCCGGCACGCGCAGAGGCGCTGCACGCGGCAAGCCTCTATTGCCGCAGCCAGGGCCGGAACGCGCAAGGACAGGAATTCGCGCGTCGCGGCCTGGACCTCACGGAGCCGACCGGTCTCTTCGTCCAGCCCTGGGTCTATGACTACGGGCTGCTCGACGAGTTTTCGATCAACGCGTATTGGGCGGGCGCATATCGCGAGTCGCTCGACGCGTGCCTGAAGCTGCTTGCCTCCGACAAATTGCCGCCGGACATGCTAAAGCGGGTGGTGGCCAATGCGCGTTTCGCGACCGAGAAGCTCGAGGTCCGCGAGCCATCGGTATTGGGAAGACTTGGCGCGGAAAGCCTGGTCGAGCAGCACGCGCTGATTGCGCAGCGATCGTTGCGTTCGCGGCTGGAGGTCGTGCCGCGTGTCCTGGTCGCGATACTGGCCAAACAGAAAGAGCCAGCGCTGCCGCTTTACCTGGCGTGCATCGAGTCGCTCGACTACCCGAGAGAATCGATCGTCCTCTACATCCGCACCAACAACAACACCGACAAGACCGAGCAGATCCTGCGCGAGTGGCTGGAGCGCGTCGGCCACCTTTATGCGGCGGTCGAGCTCGACACTTCGGACGTCAATGACCGGGTCGAGCAGTTTCGCGAGCACGAATGGAACGAGACACGCTTCAAGGTGCTTGGCCGAATCCGCAACATCAGCCTGCGGAAAACTCTCGAGCACAATTGCGACTTCTATTTCGTCGTCGACGTCGACAATTTCGTGCGGCCGGCGACGCTGCGGGAGCTTGTTGCGCTGGACCTGCCGATCGTCGCGCCCCTGCTGCGCTCCATCTCGCCAGGCCAATATTATTCGAACTATCACGCCGAGGTCGATGCGAACGGATATTATCAACACTGCGACCAATATGGCTGGGTGCTCAACCGCCATGTACGCGGCGTTATCGAGATGCCGCTCGTGCACTGCACCTATCTTGTACGTGCCGATGTGCTGACCGAACTTACCTATGACGACGGCACATCGCGCTACGAATATGTCGTATTCGCCGACAGTGCCAGGAGGGCCGGCATCGTCCAGTACATCGATAACCGGCAGGTCTACGGCTACATTACTTTCGGCGATCACGAATACCATGTCAGCGGCGGGATCGAACGGGCAAGAGAGCTTTTGCGCGACGCGGGCGACGTGCCGCAATTGCTTGGCGCAACGGCCTCGGCGCCTGCTCCGTTGTTGGCGAGGCCCGAGTTGCCGGACTCGCTGAAGATCCATCTGATCAACCTTGACCGCAGCGTCGATCGCTGGAACCGGTATCAAAGTCACAATTGGCATCTGATGCACAATACGGCTCGCATATCGGCCGTTGACGGCACCTCCCTGGACAGGGCCGCGCTCATGGAGGAAGGCCTTATCACCGGTGATTGTCGGTACCCCCCGGGGACGCTGGGATGCGCTTTGTCGCACATCGATCTGTGGAAGCGTGCGGTATCGGAGAACAGGACGATAACGGTCTTTGAGGACGACGTCCGAGCATCGTTTCGATTTATCGAGGAATCCGCAGAGATCATGTCCCGGGCGCCGACCGGTTGGGACATGATACAGTGGGGCTATATCATCGATCCGTCTTTTCTCTGGTTGGACTTTGGTCTTTCGAAAGCCAAGCTGGAGTTCTACGATCGTCGCTACACCAACAGAACAGCGCTGTTTCAGTCCGACAAATTCCCCAGATCGCTCATCCGGATAGAGCATTCGTTTGGGCTGCAAGCCTACACGATCACGCCAAGAGGCGCGCGCATTCTCCTGGAAAAGTGCCTGCCGCTGCGACACCGCCTCATCCCATTTCCTGGGACGGACGTAATCATCGAGGATACTGGCATCGACTGCGCGATGTGCGCCGCATATGGGTCGATGCAGGGCTACATCTGCATGCCGCCGCTGGTGATCGTGGACGACGAGCAACTTTCCGATCGAGTAGCGACGGACAAGAAGTGAAACTGCTGCTGATAGCCGGGCGGGCGCCAAGGGGTTTATCCCTCGACAGGTGCTACAAAAAAATTGTTGTCCAACGGAAATGTCTCCCGGACCGCGTAGCCAAAGGCATCACACCAAGAGGAGAGGTCTTGGTGACGCTCCGGCCATACTTCGATAAGTATGCCGGGACGCCATAGCTCGATCGTTCCTTGAATTCCCTTGAGCACATCGAATTCCGCGCCTTCCACGTCGATCTTAATGAAGCCTACAGGTTTCTGACGCAGGAAAAGGTCACCAGGCAAGCACTTGATCACTCCGTGATCGGCCTCAAGCATTTGCGCTTGGCCCATGTTATTTGAAATGGGATAAAATACGTTCGCAATTTTCGGTTCCGAACTCAGAGCCACGCCGAGGTAGTCAATATTTACATTCGAGCAAGCATTCAACGAAAGATTTATTTTAAGTATATCTATAGCATTTGGATTTGGCTCAAATATTATTATCTCAGATGGGCTGCAAAATTTCGATACAATATGGAATGATTTCCTATATTTGCACCAATGTCCACAAACGCCCTTCCGGGCGGCGCAAGGCGTTTGATCAATTCAAGTTCGTCTCGCTCGTAGAAGTCGCCCCTTATAAGGGATGATTGTATGTAATCCACTCTATTCGTGATGAAAAAGCTGATGATTTTTCCATCAATCCGATGGCTTGTTATAGTTCCACTTGATTCTTTAGCATCCTCGCGAAGGTGAAACAATTCCCAAGTCTCACACGCGGGTCTTGATAGCGTAATTCGGCCATCGGGCTCCGCACACAGAAATTTACCGCCCTTCTCAAGTCCAAATTCCCGCCCTCGAAAAATTTTTGGTGTCAGAGTGCCCGGGAGTATGTTAAGCACATCGGGACTATCAAACTTCTTTGAGCCAACAATGGCCGAATAATCGCGAAGATATACTATTTCCTTGTCGATGCCGGCTTCAGTGAACTTCAGGCGAGCCAGCGCACCCTGTTGAACTAACAGGGTATTTTGTGGACTGTGTTCAAACGTTCCGTGCCGGACCTCTCCGGATGACGGATCGACGAACACGATCGTTCCGTGCGATGTAAAGAGTTGGCCAGCCAGATTGCCGATCACGACCGTGACCCCCGCTCGATCCCGCGTAAGTGTAAGCGCATTTGCTATTTCTTGGCAAAGGCGACAACGATACGGAGATTATGCGCCAGCATCGGGCAGTATGGATCGGTCTGTACAGATAGGAAGGCCATGCGAATAGTCGCCTCAATGACCACCATCCCATCGCGGATTGACCGAATTGGCCCGGCGCTTGAAAGCGTGCTCGGCCAGACGGTTGCGGTGGAACATATTGAATTGAACGTTCCACACGTGTGCGTGCGGACGAACGAACCCTACACTTTGCCGACATGGCTGACGGAAATGGAACGGGTGAAGATTTTCCGTACAGAGGACTACGGGCCGATCACAAAGATCGCCCCGACCCTACTGCGCCATGGGGATGAGAAAGAAACCTACATCTGGTCGGTTGACGACGACTTTGCCTATCCAAAAAATCAGCTTGCCCTCCTCTGCAAAGGGCACCGCGAAACTGAATATCGCATCCTGGCGCGGCACGGCGGGGACTTCAATCCAGACGGCAGCATCACGTTCAAATACGGAGAAATGCGGGTATCGATGTTCGAAGGATTCGGCACGGTTCTGTATCCTCCCGCATGCGTGGGTGACGACTTCCTGGAATATGTACGAGAAACATCGAACGACATGGATTGTCGACATAGTGACGATATAGTCCTTTCGCTCTATTTTGCCTCTCGCAGAATTCCTATTTTCATATGGAATTCGCCTTCCGAGACAGAGCCATTCTACCCGACGGGTTCGCTTCCCTATTCCTCCGAGGGGGATGCGATCCATTTGCAAAGCGGGGGCAATCTGGAGCGCTATAAGAGGGTACTCAGCGTCTTGAGGCCTAAAAGGGACTAAGCGACCAGGATCGCGCCCCTGCGCATGAGCTCTTGTTTTTGCCTGATTGACGAGCCCAACTGATAATCGAACGCTCGACAGAATTCGACCTTGCGCCGGCTCTCCGGCCTTTATTGCGGTCCGGCAGCTGCGCTAGAGGCGGACCGATCCGACATTGCTTCACACGCATCGAGGAACGAAAGTTGAGGCGAAGGCATTTCCTAACACTGCTTGCAGGCTCCCCTGCCTGGGGTCTGGCGCTGGCAGGGTCCGCTGTGTCAGTCGTTCGTGAAACAAGGTCCGCCGTGGTGTCTGCTCAATCAGCCCCAGTTGCGCCCTCGACGTCTCTTCTCACTGCCCCGATAGAACTCGCCGGCGATTGGGGCCGCATGCTTGAAGGCGCTGCCATTCTGGTCATCGAACGCATGCGGCAGGCCTGCCTCGACGGTGTGCGCCTTCTCTCCGATCGCCAGCCGACGCGATTGCGTGTCGAGGAGCACACATCCGGTCCGCCCGCCATCTGGCTGCATCCGGACGCCAGCGGCATGGCATGGACCATAGTCGACATCGGCGAGCGGGATTGGTCGAAGCTCGCCTACCAGTTCGGGCACGAACTCGGGCATGTTTTTGCCAACAGCTGGCAGGCCGATGCCAAGCCTGCGCCGCCATGCCAATGGCTGGAGGAAGCAATGGTGGAGGCCTTCTCGCTGCGGGGCCTGTGGCGTCTGGCGAAGAGCTGGAAACACACCCCGCCCTTCCCCGGCGACAACGCGTTCGGCGATCTCATTGCCAAATATCGCGAAAACATCATCAACGGCTATCAGTCGCTTGCCGACTTTCAAGGCCTCGCCGGCGACCCGCCGGCATGGTTTGCCAAGCACCGAAGCGAGATCGAAGTTCCGAGCCTCAATCCGTTCGCGCAAGCAATGTCATTGACCATACTCTCGGAATATGAGCAGGCCCCGGACTGTGTTGAGGCACTTGGCGCGCTCAACCGCTGGCCGGGCCGCAGCCGGATTCCTATCGGTGAATATCTCCAGAAATGGAAAGAAAGCTGTGCCGAGATACACGCGTCAACTCGGCTGCCGATCCACCTGGGCAAGCTTTTGGGAATTCCGCCCGGCGTCGAGTGACTGCTGGCCCGAGCTTACATTGCGTGGCGGCTTTCCATCTGGAGTGACATATTCCAATTTGCTAAATGCGCGACTGGAAGTCCGCACCGTTCGGTCGGCAGCCTCTCGAAGCAAGCGGTTCGATGTACGGTTCTCGAGATCGGCTGTAACCTGGTCGGCTGAGCGCTACATCTGGTTCCAGGAAGTGTGGGACGGCCAAATAATGACTGGAAGCGGCGCAAACCAGCCATGTCGTCTTTTGAGGCTAGCCGACAGTCTGCTTTTCAGGGCAAGTCTTACCAATCGAAGGTTGGCATCACAGGGGCATGCCTGACCTGAGTCAACCCTTCGTTGATCGACTATTAGGCAACTCGGAACGTGACAGTGCCGAACGGCCCTACGATGTGGCTGGTTGGGTGGAAGCCTAGTGACTTCATTTCATCACCTGCAACGCCCCTCACTTTCGCGTTCGGACCCAGCTTCACCTCGATCGGCGCCGAAGTCAGGTTTGCCGCTAGGACGCGGATAGCCTCCCCAACACGAAAGGCAATGGCTGCCACTCCCGGCCGATCAATCGATATCCCGTAACGTTCCGAACCGGCAGCAGTTGCAAGCTCGGCATGGACGGCTTGCAACGGTCGTAGAGTGCCATCCTCATTCAAAAGCCCGAAAGGTCCGGTGGGTGCTGCCAATATCAATCGATCAGCTCCGGTTTTAGCGGCCTGTTCCGCTAAGCCGACTGCAAACGCGCCCCCGAACAACGCCCGTTGACGCGGGTCAGTGCCGGCTGCAGGCACCCGCTTGAATCCGGAATTGGCCGCAACCGACTGACCATAGGGGTTGTGCCGCATGCCGATCGTGCAAGGTCCGAGCCAGATCGGCTTGCCTGGACATAGATGCCGCGCCGTCTCCATCACGGCCGGATATACCGACAGGGTTTCCACAATCGATTGCTCATCAGCGGCGTGCACGATGGCGCTGTTGCCGAAGAAGACGAAATCTGCGCTGCCGGTCGGCGGGTTGCGGTTGAACTCAGTGAACAGCGAGGGCGTTCCCGCGCCTATCGGACAATCGACGCCGCTTGCCTTCAGCGCATCCAGTTCAGAGACAACAGGCGGCACGGTCGCCGCCATCAAACCGGAACTGCGTCGAGGGCGAACCAAGCTGCGTGAAGTGGCGTCGCAACCTGTCGACGGTGCAACTCCCACGCTAAGTGCGGGTGATGAGCGCCGCCTTCGGAGCTACACCGACCGTTTCAATGCCCGGTCAATCGGTTCGATATACGCGGCAAGGCTAATTTTCGAGGTATTTCGGAACTACGCGAGCAGGCACGATTGGCAAATGGAACGCGGGTTCGTCGACAGACCGGAGGTCTTTATACGAACCCTGGCTTGAGGGTACGCCGATGATTGGGTTCGTTATTCTCGAATGCTCAGACGCGAGCTACTCCGGCAATCCGGCTGCCCGTAGCGCGGTGCCAAGAGCCTCCGCGAGCGCGGGCGCGCAATTCACGCCGGCAAACTGGCGGCTGTAGCGAAAGCCCGGCTGAAGCTCGATAACGCGAGCGGCGGCTGCCTTTGCTTCGTCCAACCGGCCAAGCTTGGCCAGCGCGGCCGCCAATTGCACATAGGTGATGCTATGTGCCGGATTGGCCTGGACGGACTTGTAGGCAGCACGGCAAGCCTCTTCGAAACGGCCGCGCAACAAATGGCTCATTGCCTGTGCGTCAAAAGTGGCCCAGGCCCACGAATCGAATGGGCTCAGCCGCAAACCCTGCTTGCTCCATTCTATCGCTCGCTCCGCTTCGCCGCTCCACCCGAGAATGACGCTGCCAAGGATGTAGCTCAGGGCTGATGACGGGCTGATAGCGAGGGCGGCTTCCAAGGCAGCGAACGCTGCGGCGCGATCATGCGCATCCATTCCGATCGAAAAGCCAGCCCAGGTCAGGGCGAGAGCATCATCCTGTCCGTGGACGATGGCCGACCGCGCGTAGCTGATCGAAGATGCGCGGTTAATCTCCTGCAGGCCGGCGCGAAGAAACAGACAGTGATGGCACATCGCGGCGTTGCCATGCGCCAGCGCATAGGTTGGCTCGAGTGTGATCGCGCGCTCGAGAAGTGCCAACGCTCTGGTCACTTGTTCCGGCATGCCTGAATCGACATTGGGCTGGGCCTGCAGCACGAGATCGTAGGCATCGAGGCTATCGGGCCGTTTGCGCCTGACACGTTCGATCTCGGCCTTCCGCACGCTTGGGGCAATCGCGCCCACTGCTGCCAGCGCGATCTCGTCTTGGAGCGCGAAGATGTCGTCGGAGCTGCGATCATAGCGCTCGGCCCAGACATGGGCGCCGGTCGAGGCATCGATCATCTGCGCCGTAACCCGCACGCTACGGCCGGCCTTGCGCACACTGCCTTCGAGCACATAGCGAA
>NZ_RZSA01001840.1:0-421 GCF_003998075.1 Mesorhizobium sp. M2A.F.Ca.ET.037.01.1.1
GCCCGATTGAGTCGCTTACCTAAGCACCCACCAAGCGGTGACCGCCCACAGCAAAAACAAGAGCGCAGCACACGCGATCAATATTGCTCTTAGCATTCGCCACCTTGGCGGCTCAGCCGGCAGAAGCCCAAATTGCTGCGCACGCTCCGTAGCGATTTTCAGCAGGGCCGCAGTGGTTTCGCGTGGCGTCCATCCTTGTGCCTCGGACGTAGTCATCAGCGCTGCGATGGCGGCCTCTAATGCGACTTCACAGTTGACGTCCCGATCTGGGCTACCCCTTGGCAATATCGGTGGTTCGACGGCTCGCGACATGCAGAAACAAAGCCGATGGCGGATGAAAGGTTCCCGCGCGCATCAGGCCTTCCAGTCGCGCCACAGAGCATCAGCTTCGTCCGTTCCATGCCCTAGATGGAAATATTAG
>NZ_RZSA01001841.1:0-418 GCF_003998075.1 Mesorhizobium sp. M2A.F.Ca.ET.037.01.1.1
GCATTCCGGACAAGCCTCCGGCCGCCGCTCATTATGGCCGCAATGATGGCAGACGAGCTGGCCGCGAAAGCGATGCTCGACCAGCCAGGCCGAACAGACCGGGCAGCCGAAGCGATGGCCGCAGACGCGGCAGAGCGTCAGCGGCGCATAGCCGCGCCG
Organism: Mesorhizobium sp. M2A.F.Ca.ET.037.01.1.1; assembly: GCF_003998075.1. Lineage (NCBI taxonomy): Bacteria > Pseudomonadati > Pseudomonadota > Alphaproteobacteria > Hyphomicrobiales > Phyllobacteriaceae > Mesorhizobium > Mesorhizobium sp. M2A.F.Ca.ET.037.01.1.1. Next base: position 160 of record NZ_RZSA01001841.1, read on the forward strand.
GTTGAGGAAGAGCAGCGACTGCTCCTTCCTCTCCAGCGTGCGCTGCATCTGTTCCAGCAGGACCGGCGACAGGAAGCCGCCGCGCGCCGGCGGCGAGCGCCGCATGTCGATCGACTTCAGATCGGGGAGCGCGGCTTCCGCGAAACGCGACGACAGCACGGCCCGGTCGTAGCGGCCCTGGCTGGCATTGACCCGGCTTTCCACCGACGGCGTCGCCGAGGCGAGCACGACGGGAAAGCCGCCGATATGGCCGCGCACC
>NZ_RZSA01001842.1:0-418 GCF_003998075.1 Mesorhizobium sp. M2A.F.Ca.ET.037.01.1.1
CAAGAACGTTAACGGCAACAAAACGACGCAAACTCTCCAGCCAGGAACTTACTGTAGTGGTATGAACCTCGGCGGCGACGTCACGTTCGCGCCGGGCGTCTATGTCCTCCAAGGCAATATGAAGATCAACGCGGGTGCAGTGATCTCGGGCAGTGGCGTCACCATCTATATGTCGGGCAGCAACACCGTCAGCATGAACGGGAACGCCACCGTGACGATGAGCGCGCCGACCTCCGGCACGTATTCCGGGGTACTGTTTTATGGCGACAGGACCGGCACCACTACGCAAAGTACCTTCAACGGCACCGCCACCTCCTCGCTTACGGGGGCGATTTATTTTCCCAAGCAGCAGGTCAACTATCTAGGCAATTTCTCCGGCAAGAACGGCTGCACGCAGGTGGTGGCCGACACCATCCAG
>NZ_RZSA01001843.1:0-416 GCF_003998075.1 Mesorhizobium sp. M2A.F.Ca.ET.037.01.1.1
AAGCTCGGTCGGATGAGGGGTGTTGGAAGGAATGAGGCGGTGGCGGTTTCGAGCTTATGGCCAAGCTAGAGCACCCCTCATCCGTCTCGGCGCTGCGCGCCGATCCACCTTCTCCCACAAGGGGAGAAGGGGTATTCACGGCTTATGGATGAAGGCGGCGCCGAGGATCGGGCCGGGCATGCCGTCCTTGCCGACCGACTGCAGCAGCACCGCGCAGCCGCCTTTCTTGGCGATCTCGGTCAAAGGCAATTCGTAACGCTGGGCCTTGCCGTGCCACATGCCGGCGGTCTGGATGTCGGAAACTGCGTTCCAGTAGGTCAGGCTGCGGCCGCTGTTCTCGCCCTGGCCGATCTTGACCATCTGCGGCGGGTCGAAATAGACGATCACCACATGGGCGTCGGCGGGGGCGGTGCCGG
>NZ_RZSA01001844.1:0-416 GCF_003998075.1 Mesorhizobium sp. M2A.F.Ca.ET.037.01.1.1
ATCCGTCGCCGATCCGCTCGGCTATTACGAGAACAACACCTGCAAGACCCGCACGCTGATCGAGACGGCCGTCCGCGAGGGCGTGCCGCATTTCATCTTCTCTTCCACCGCCGCCGTCTATGGCGGCGCCGGGCTGGAGCCGGTGCGCGAGGATGCCCGCCTGGCGCCGGAATCACCCTATGGCCTCTCCAAGCTGATGAGCGAATGGATGCTGCGCGACGCGGCGCTGGCGCACGACATCCGTTACACGGCGCTGCGCTATTTCAACGTCGCCGGCGCCGATCCAAAGGGCCGCACCGGACAGTCGACGCCCGGCGCCACGCATCTGATCAAGGTTGCCTGCGAGACCGCGCTCGGCAAGCGCCCCTTCATGCAGGTCTTCGGTACCGACTATCCGACGCCGGACGGCACCTGCA
>NZ_RZSA01001845.1:0-416 GCF_003998075.1 Mesorhizobium sp. M2A.F.Ca.ET.037.01.1.1
GCCCGCGCGGCATTTCAAGGGAAAAGAACATGGCCAATGTGGTGGTCGTCGGCTCGCAGTGGGGCGACGAAGGCAAGGGCAAGATCGTCGACTGGCTGTCGGAACGGGCCGACGTGGTCGTGCGCTTCCAGGGCGGCCACAATGCCGGCCATACGCTGGTCGTCGACGGCAAGGTCTACAAGCTGTCGCTGCTGCCCTCCGGCGTGGTCAGGCAGGGCAAGCTCTCGATCATCGGTAATGGCGTGGTGTTCGATCCGCATGCTTTCGTGGCCGAAGCCAAGAAGCTCAAGGACCAGGGCGTGGAGGTCACGCCGGAGCGCCTGAAAATAGCCGAAAACACCGCGCTTATCCTGTCGCTGCACCGGGAGCTGGATGGATTCCGCGAAGATGCCGCCTCGAATTCCGGGACCAAGATC
>NZ_RZSA01001846.1:0-415 GCF_003998075.1 Mesorhizobium sp. M2A.F.Ca.ET.037.01.1.1
CCCCCAGAAAGACGCTGGCTCCGCTGCCACTTATAAGATAGATGGCTATAAATATTGGGGGAGCTTCTTTGAGATGAACAAAGCAAAACGTTAAAGTCGGCAGGGCTAAGCGGGCGGACGGCGGATTGGGCACGGCCGGATATTCTGCCCTCGTCATTGAGCAGGCCACGTTCAACCAGGCCATCGGCCGCACTGAATGGAACAGGATTGACGAATTCGAGGTAGGTTCCGGGTTCAATCAGAGCGAGGTACATGTCAGGCGCCGCGGGATCGGGAATGACCTGCTGGACCATTGCCATCGCGAAGTACCCGCGTGTCTCGGTTACCTTGCTGGGCTCGTAGTAGGTGATCCAATCGCCGACGCAGGCCTCGATACGGCTCAGATACTGACCAGGGAATTGATACTGCTCAGCGG
>NZ_RZSA01001847.1:0-414 GCF_003998075.1 Mesorhizobium sp. M2A.F.Ca.ET.037.01.1.1
GTTCCATACCGAACCTGTTGACGTCGGACTGGCGTCTCAGGTTATTGCGGAGCAAAACATTCTTGACGAAGCCGACGTAGCTGCCGAGCGGGCACGCATTATCCAAATACTTGGGAGATCATTTGGTCAAACTCCTCCTGCCGGATGATATAGCGTCGCGGCTCAATATCGCGCTGGCGAAAGCTAGACGCCAGGAGATCGGTGGTCTTATTGTCGGTGAGCACGTGAAGGACGAAACGTTTCAGATTGTAGATATTTCAATCCAGACGAGCCATGGCACTCGCACACATTTCGAGCGCGATCCTGTGTTGCACGAGGAATTCCTGCGAGAATTTTTCGAGCGAACAGGCGGAGATTTTGAGCGGTATAATTATCTGGGCGAATGGCATTCGCATCCGAGCTTCGACCCTCTCC
>NZ_RZSA01001848.1:0-413 GCF_003998075.1 Mesorhizobium sp. M2A.F.Ca.ET.037.01.1.1
GTATAGGATCGGATTTTAGGAAAATATTATTGGGGCTCGACTGCTTCCAATTTGCCCGAATGCCAATGTCCGGCAAGTCGCGGCCGAAGCCTGTGAACATAATTCAGATAGATTCCAGTGCTTTGCCGGCGCTGGCCGCTTTCACGCTTGCCCGTTCGAGCATCGAGGCGTCTTCGCCGAAGGCGCGGGTGGCGCGGGCGGCGGCCTCGAGCAGGGGCGCGGTCATGCGCCGCAGAAAGGCCGCGTCCACGCGCGTTCTCGGCCCGGCCAGGGTGAGCGCGCCGAGAAGGGTCCGTCCGGGGCCGAAGACAGGCGCCGAGACGCCAGCCGTCTCGGGATCGCGATCGCCCACCGACAAGTGATGATAGTCTTCGCGGATGGTCTCATAGGGCTCGCCCGGCTCGCCCGAAAAT
>NZ_RZSA01001849.1:0-412 GCF_003998075.1 Mesorhizobium sp. M2A.F.Ca.ET.037.01.1.1
CTCCAGCGAGGTGCGGGGGCGAAGGCCGGGCACGGCAATGGCATCGGGCAAATCGTCCTGCGGCGGCAGCGAGGCGATCTGATACGCGCCGTCCTGGCCATTGTCCGCATTGTTAGCAGCATCGGGGCCGGCGACATCGGGCGCGTCGCTGTTTTGCAGCGCGACGGCGGTCGGAACATCCGCCGTATCCTCGGGCGCGACGTTGGCAAGCGCCAGCGCCAGTTCGGAAGCGCCTGGGGTCTCGGCCGGCTGCAAACCGAAGCGCGCTTCGATCGGGGCGTCCGGCTGTGCGCCGCCGAAGCGGCTTGCCGAAGGCAGGCTGGCCAGCAGGAACGGCGCCTTCTCGGCACGGGCAAAGGCGTCGGCAAGCTTCTGCGGCGAAAGCGCCGCGCGCTTCACAACGCCATCGAAG
>NZ_RZSA01000184.1:0-8576 GCF_003998075.1 Mesorhizobium sp. M2A.F.Ca.ET.037.01.1.1
ATGCACATGCGGCATTTCGATTCACCCGAACCTTTCCCCGGACAGCCCTGCCCCGCCGGGGAGAAGGTGGCCGCGCAGCGGCCGGATGAGGGGGCTGCGACGCTGAAGATTATGTGCCCGCCGGCAGCAGCTTGAAATCCGGCAGCTCCCGCAACACCAGCTCAGGCCCAGTTGGCGAATAGACAACAAACAGCTGCATCGGCTGGTCGCCGGTGTTGAGCGTCGAGTGGAAGCGGCTCTCCGGCACGTAGATGGTGCAGCCTGGACCGACCTTCGCCACCACCGGATTGCCCTTCTCGTCCTCCACCATCTGCTCGCCATGGCCGGAGATGACGAAGATGATCTCCTCGGCGCCGGGATGATTGTGGCGGGTGTGGCCCCGGCCGGGCGGCAAGTCGACGACGCCGCCGGAAAAGCGCTCAGCGCCATTCACTTCCGGCGCGACGGTCAGCGAGAGTCTGCCCCAGTCGAAACCGAAGGCGCTGACATCCTTCGGGTAGACGAACACTTTGCTTTTGTCGGCCATTGCCTCATCCCTTCGTTTTTGTGATCGCCTTGAAATCCGCCGCCTGCCTGGCGATTGCCGCTTCGGCCGGCAGCCGCTCCATCGAGCTTGCGCCATAGAAGCCGTGCAGCCCCTCGCACCGCTCGAGGATGTAGCGGGCGTCGTCGGGCATCGAGATCGGCCCGCCATGGCACAGCAGGATGACATCCTTGCGCACCGAGCGCGCGGCATCGGCGATGTCGTCGATTTCTTTCACGCAGGCGTCGAGCGTTTTCGCCGAGGTGGCGCCGATCGAGCCGCCGGTCGTCACACCCATATGGGCGACGACGATGTCGGCGCCGGCATTGGTCATGGCGCGCGCCTCATCGGGATTGAAGACGTAGGGCGTGGTGAGCAGATCGAGCTGATGCGCCTCGGCGATCATGTCGACCTCGAGACCAAAACCCATGCCGGTCTCCTCGAAGCTCTGGCGCATGGTGCCGTCGAACAGGCCGACGGTCGGAAAGTTCTGCACGCCGGAAAAGCCCATCGTCTTCAGCTCGGAAAGCAGCAGCGGCATGATGACGAAGGGATCGGTGCCGTTGACGCCGGCCAGCACCGGCGTCTTCTTCACCGCCGGCAGCACCTCATAGGCCATCTCCTTGACGATCTCGTTGGCGTTGCCATAGGCGAGCAGGCCGGCGGCCGAGCCGCGCCCGGCCATGCGATAGCGGCCAGAATTGTAGATGATGATCAGGTCGATGCCGCCGGCTTCCTCGGCCTTGGCCGACAGGCCGGTGCCGGCGCCACCGCCCACGATCGGCACGCCGTCGGCGATCATCCTGCGGAATTTCTCCAGGATTGTTTTGCGCGGGATGGCGGGCATGCTTGTCTGTCTCACTTGTTGGCGATGTCGAGGAACGCCTCGGCCGCGGCCTTGGCGAAGGCGGAGTCGTTGATGTGCAGCGGCAGGCGCGTGACGGTGCGGTCCTTCGTCGGCTCGATCGTGCGCTCGATCGCGTCGAACAGCGCCGCGTCGGCCTCTGCGTCGAAGAAGGCGCCGCCTTCTATATCGAGCGCCGAGACGCCCTTTTCCGGGATCAGGAAGCGGACCGGGCCTTCGCAGCGGGCGAGGCGGCCGCCGATCCATTCACCGATCCGGCGGCATTCGTCGGCCGTGGTGCGCATCAGCGTGACATTGGGATTGTGTTCGTAGAACAGTCGCCCACGATATTTTTCCGGAATTGTCGGTGGCGCCCAGAAGTTCACGATGTCGAGCGCGCCGACCGAGCCGATATAGGGCAATTTCGTGCGGGCGATGGCGCGGAAGCGATCCTCCGTTGCCGGCAGCACGCCGCCGAACAGCAAATCGCAGACCTCGGTCGTGGTGATGTCGAGGACGCCGGCCAGCAGGCCGCTGTCGGCGAGCTTCTCCATCGAGCGGCCGCCGGTGCCGGTGGCGTGGAAGACCATGCAGTCATAGTCGTCGCGCAGGCGCTCGACGATCGCCGTCACGCAAGGCGTGGTGACGCCGAACATGGTGAGCCCGAGCGCCGGCTTGCCGGCGGCGGCCGGGGCCGGCTTCGCGGCCATGCCGGCGATCGCCTGGGCGGCATTGTGCAACACGCCGCGGGAGAGCCTGTTCAGTCCCGCCATGTCGGTGACCGACGGCATCATGATGATGTCGGACACGTCGACATAAGGCGCGGTGTCGCCGGATGCCAGCGTCGAGATCATGAGCTTGGGCAGGCCGAGCGGCAGCGCGCGCATGCCGGCGGTGACGATCGAGGTGCCGCCGCCGCCGCCGATGCCGATCACACCGGCGATGTCGTCGCGCGAGCGGATGAAACTGGCGAAAGCGGCCCCCATGCCGGCAACGGCGGCGCCGCGGTCATCGAGGCCGAGAACCGCGTGGGCTCCCTTGGGATGATGCGCGGCGACCTCGCTGGCCGGGATATCGACCGGGACGGTCGCACCCCGCGTGCCGATATCGACACGCACGACCGCGCCGCCCGCAGTAGCGACGGCATCGGCCAGGAAGGCAAGCTCCTCGCCTTTGGTGTCGGCGGTGCCGACCACATAGATGCGCTTCATGCGCGTTTCCCCGTCGTCCGGCATGTTCGGCTTTGCCGCCCGCCTTCTTGCCCCACCCTTAAGCTCCTCGGCAAAGGCCTCGTCGCTGGTGGGGACCTATTTTTGCCCCACCCGTAAGCTCCTCGGCAAAGCCTCGTCGCTGGTGGGGCCCCGTCATTTTCCTGGCGTTGCGCCATTGCAAATTTTTGAGACGCGCGTATCATATTGATATGGATGTCTCACGTCAACAAGCCGTCGCCAAGGATGAGGTCGCCCCGACGCCGGTGATCGAGAAGGGGGCGCGTGCCCGCACCAAGCGGCTGATGCTGGAGACGGCGACGCGGCTGATGCAGTCCGGCATGACACCCTCGGTCAGCGAGGTCGCGGAGGCGGCGGAGGTGTCGCGCGCAACCGCCTACCGGTATTTCCCGAGCCAGGCGGCGCTGGTGCAGGCCGTGGTCGATGAAGGGCTCGGCCCGATCCTCACCTGGAAGTCGGCCTCCGATGATGCCGAACGGCGCGTGGCGGATCTGTTTGCCACCGCGATGCCGCGCATCGAAGCCTTCGAGGCGACGTTCAAGGCGGCTCTGAAGCTGTCCCTCGACCAATGGGCGCGGCGCCAGGCCGGCACGCTCGGATCCGAGCCCGCCTTCACGCGCGGCCATCGCGTTGACCTGCTGAAGGATGCGATCGCGCCGCTCAAGGGCCGCTTGAGGCCGCGTCAGTTCAGTCGCCTGGCGCAGGCGCTGTCGCTGGTGTTCGGCGTCGAGGTGGTCACGGTGCTGAAGGACATCTGGGGGCTGGACAGCGCCGAAATGATGTCGGTGGCGCAATGGGCGGCGGGCGCGCTGGTGCGGACGGCGATGGCGGAATCAGGGCCGAAATGAGCAGTGATGTCGGCGCCGCCGAAAGCACCAGCCCTCTAAATCTGGTTCGACCAGATTGCAGGATCAGGTGTGGATGTTAATTGTCGGAGGCGGCTCGTGACAAGGGTCTTGCATATCAAGGAGTAGGAATAACGAGGGAAAACAGCCAGATATCGTAAGGATCGGTTCATTCGGCTGCTTTCCGTCGCTCAAGAAAGCGCTTGACGCCAAGCTGAAATTGGTAATACCAGATTATAGTCAAATAAAGCGGATCAAAAGTGACGGCCGCGTTCCATTCCGGCAGGGTGAGGAGGCCCGGAACCGGCAAGGGTGCCCTCACAGGAGGAACTACCGCGGCCGGCTTCGCTGCCGGTTCGCATGACACGGTAGAATGCGCACAAGGGAGGAAAACTATGCGCAAGATAGTGACCAGCGTGATCGCTGGTATCGGGCTGGCACTTGCCTGCGGGACATCCGTCCGCGCGCAGGACAAGGAACTCACCATCTTCTGGGCGGAATGGGATCCGGCGAACTACCTGCAGGAGCTTGTCAACGACTACACAGCCGAGACCGGTGTGAAGGTCACGGTTCAGACCACGCCGTGGCCCGACTTCCAGACCAAGGCCTTCACCGAATTCAACGCGCATGGGGACGCCTACGATATGGTCGTCGGCGACTCGCAATGGCTCGGCGCCGGTTCGACGCAAGGCCACTATGTCGACCTCACCGACTTCTTCAACCAGCACAAGCTCAATGACGTAATGGCGCCGGCGACCATCAAATACTATGCCGAATACCCCGGCGGCTCGGGCAAGTATTGGGCGATCCCGCTGGAAGGCGACGCGATCGGCTGGTCCTATCGCAAGGACTGGTTCGAGGACCCGAAGGAGAAAGAGGCCTTCAAGGCGAAGTACGGCTACGACCTCGCCGTGCCGACGACCTATGCGCAGCTGCGCGACATCGCCGAGTTCTTCCACCGTCCGGACCAGAAGCGCTACGGCGTCGCCATCTACACCGACAATTCCTATGACGCGATGGCGATGGGCGTCGAAAGCGCCATCTTCAGCTATGGCGGCGATCTCGGCGACTACGCAACCTACAAGGTCGACGGCATCACCAACTCCAAGGAGGCCGCCGCCGGCCTCGACATGTACAAGCAGCTCTACAAGTTCACGCCTCCCGGCTGGGGCAAGACCTTCTTCGTGGAAGACAATCAGGCGATCACCGGCGGTCTCGCTGCGATGAGCATGAACTTCTTCGCCTTCTTCCCGCCGCTGGTGAACAAGGCCACCAATCCCTATGCCGACGTCACCGGCTTCTTTGCAAATCCGGCCGGCCCGGACGGCAAGCGCTTCGCCGCTCTCGGCGGCCAGGGCATCTCCGTCGTCTCGTATTCGAAGAGCAAGGACGAGGCGATGAAGTTCCTCGAATGGTTCATCAAGGACGAGACCCAGAAGAAGTGGGCCGAACTCGGCGGCTACACCTGCAGCCAGGCCGTGCTGAAGTCGGACGCCTTCCAGAACGCGACGCCTTACAACAAGGCGTTCTACGACACGATGTTCATGGTCAAGGACTTCTGGGCAACGCCTGAATATGCCGAAGTGCTCGATCAGCTGAACCAGAACATCTATCCGTTCGTGGTCGGCGGCAAGGGCACCGCCCAGGAGGCGCTGGACAAGACCGCCGCCGACTGGAAGGCGACCTTCACCAAGTACAACCGCTACAAGTAAAGCATCGCAGTCAGAATGCCGGAGGAGGGTTTCCCCTCCGGCATTCCTGTTTTCAGGAGACAAAGTTGGCTTCGGTAGCCCTCACCAATCTCGATCCCGCGTCCAGGGCTGCCGCTCGCGGCTGGTCGGATCTCACCATCCGCAACCTGTTCATCATCCCGACGCTGGTCTTTCTGATCGTCTTCAACATTTTTCCGCTGATCTATTCGCTCGGCTATTCCTTCACCAATTTCGCCGCGAACCGGAGCGAGCCCTGGCAGTTCGTCGGCCTGCAGAATTATCGCGAGCTGCTCAGCGATGACCACATCTGGTCCAACTTCGTTATCACGGCGAAATACGTCATCGTTTCCGTGGCGGGTCAGATGGTCGTCGGCTTCGGCCTTGCGCTTCTGCTCAACCGCTCCTTTCCGATGAAGGGCCTGATCACCACGCTGCTTTTGTTGCCGATGATGATGTCGGCGGCGGTCGTCGGCCTGTTCTGGCAATTGCTCTACAGCCCGTCCTGGGGCCCGATCAATTATGTCTTCGGCCTTGGCGATTTCGCCTGGCTCTCCAATCCCGACAGCGCGCTCTACGCGGTCGCGATCACCGACATCTGGATGTGGTCGCCCTTCGTCATGCTTTTGTCGCTCGCCGGCCTGTCGGCGGTGCCGCAGCATCTCTACGAGGCCGCCGCGATCGACCGCGCCGGATGGTGGTACACTTTCACCCGCATCACCTTGCCGCTGGTCTCGCCGATCCTTCTCATCGCGCTGATCTTCCGCACCATGGAAGCCTTCAAGACCTTCGACATCGCCTACACGATGACGACCCAGCCGACCGCGGAGCTGATCGCGATCCGGCTCTACAAGCAGGCTTTCCAGCAGTGGGATACGGGCAAGTCCTGCGCGCTGGCCTACATCGTGCTGATCATGGTGCTGGCCATCACCAACCTCTACGTGAAGTATCTCAACAAGGTGAAGGAGCGCTGAGATGGCCGCCGTCCGCACTTCTTCCGAGGTTGCTTTCAACCGCGCGGCAATCGCCGCCGTGCTGGTCGCGACGCTGATCTTCCTGGCGCCGATCTACTGGATCGCCTCGACGGCGTTCAAGCCGAAGGAGCTCGCCGTCAGCGTGCCGCCGACCGTGCTGTTCGAGCCGGAGGTGACGCCGTTCGTGCGTCTCTTCACCAAGCGCGTGCAGATGCAGAAGCCCGTCGATCCGCAAGTCTACGAAGCCGCGCCCTGGTGGGAAAAACGCATCTATGACGGCGGCGAGCGGGTGCTGAAGGTCGGCAAGGATGTGCAGCTTTCGCAGTATCCCGACCGGTTCATGAACAGCCTGATCGTGGCGGTCATCAGCACGGTGCTGGCGGTCGGCATGGGAACGTTCACTGCCTACGGCTTTTCCCGCTTCAAGATCGCCGGCGAGGCGGATCTTTTGTTCTTCATCCTGTCGACGCGCATGCTGCCGCCGGTGGTGGTCGCCATCCCGATGTTCCTGATGTACCGCATGGTCGGCCTCAACGACTCGCATATCGGGCTGATCATCCTCTACGTCGCGTTCAACCTCTCCTTCTCGGTCTGGCTGATGAAAGGCTTCATGGATGAGATCCCGAAGGAATATGAGGAAGCAGCGCTCGTGGACGGCTACACGCGCATGCAGGCCTTCTTCAAGATCGTGCTGCCGGAAGCGGCGACGGGCATTGCGGCGACAGCCGTGTTCTGCTTCATCACCGCCTGGAACGAATATGCCTTCGCGCTGATCATGACCAACCGGCGCGCCCAGACGGCGCCACCCTTCATCCCGTCGCAGATCGGCTCCGGCCTGCCGGATTGGACCACGATCGCAGCCGGCACCTTCCTGTTCCTTTTGCCGGTCGCGATCTTCACCTTCCTGCTGCGCAACCATCTGCTTCGCGGCGTGACGTTCGGAGCGATCCGCAAATGAGTTTCCGCGCCGTCAACGAGAAATACCTTTTGCCGGCTTCGCAGATCCTGATGGTGCTCGGCATAGTCGCGCTCTGCCAGCCATGGAACCTCAACCTGCATTCCTACGGCGTGACGATCATCCTGATCGGGCTGATCGGCTTCAACATCACGTCCAAGATCGCGCCGGAGCAGAGCGAGGAAACCGGCGCCCCGACGCATGAGGGAGCCCGGCAGTGACGCAGATCGAACTTCGCGGCATCGAGAAATTCTTCGGTGCCGTCCAGGTCATCCACAATTTGAACCTCGCCATCGCCGACAACGAGTTCATCGTGCTGCTCGGCCAGTCCGGCTGCGGCAAGACCACGACGCTGCGCGCGGTGGCGGGGCTGGAGACGATCGACAAGGGCGACATCCTGATCGACGGCAAGCCGGTGCAGCACCTCAAGGCCGCCGACCGCGACATCGCCATGGTGTTCCAGTCCTTCTCGCTCTACCCGCACATGACGGTGTTCGAGAATGTCGCCTTTCCGCTGCGCGCCACGCGCATGAGCAGCGGCGAGGTCGACAAGTCCGTGCGCGAGGTCGCCCGGGTCCTGCGCATCACCGACCTGCTCGACAAGCGGCCGTCGGCGCTTTCGGGGGGCGACATGCAGCGCGTGGCGATTGGCCGGGCGCTCGTGCGGCGGCCGAAGGCCATGCTGATGGACGAGCCCATCGGCGCGCTCGACGCCAAGCTGCGCGAGGAGATGCGGGCCGAGATCAAGCGCCTGCACGTGAAGCAGGGATCGACCACGATCTACGTCACCCACGACCAGATCGAGGCGATGAGCCTCGCCGACCGCATCGTCATCATGCATGAGGGCTTCATTCAGCAGGTCGGCACGCCGGACGAGGTCTATTCGCACCCGGCGAACTTGTTCGTGGCGCAATTCGTCGGCAGCCCGGTGATGAACATTGCCGAGGCCCGCGTCACGGATCAACCCGGAGCCGCTTCCGTGACGGTCGGCGACGCGCCGGCGGGCTTCGAGTTCCCCCACCGGCTCCTGTCCAAGCTCAACGGGCATGCCAACGGTGGCCTGACGCTTGGCATCCGGCCGGAGGGCGTGCTCGTCCGGCACGATGCGGCGTCCGGCTACATGCCGGTCGAGGCTAGCATCATCGAGCCGCTGGGATCCTTCGACATCGTCGACCTCAAGGTCGGCTCCACGATGCTGCGCGCGCGCACCAAGGCCGGCTACGTCTCGGGTCCCGGCGAGAAGGTCCATGTCCGCATTGATCCGGAACAGGCGCATTTCTTCGACACGGCAAGCGGCAAGTCGCTGGGGGTGAGATTGTGATGGCCGAAGGACACGAGAGGCCAACGATTTGGCCTTTCGAACAATCGAACGCCCGGAGCCATAGCGGAGGGCTGATCACCCTCGAAATGAAAATGAGACAGTAGACATGGCCCATATCGAGCTCAAGAACATCACCAAGAAATTCGGCGGCCATACCGCGCTGACCGGCCTCAATC
>NZ_RZSA01001850.1:0-412 GCF_003998075.1 Mesorhizobium sp. M2A.F.Ca.ET.037.01.1.1
CCTCCACCCGGGCTCCACGCAGCCTGTCGCGGCGCAATTTGAGGTAGTTGCGCACATTCGGCGCAATGCGAAAACCTTCCAACCTGCTATCCTCGAGCGCAGCCGCCCACCCCAGCGCCGCATAGCGGCTGCCATAGGCTTCGATAGTGGCAGCAAGGCTCTCGCGGCCGATGCGCCGGGCCAGAATGGCGCAGGCAGCCCCCCGCGATTCAATCGACCGGCCATATTTGGGCGCGAATGCCAGCCCGCCATCCGCCATATCGTCGACATCATGCGCAAGGACGAGGAAAAGGATGTCCTCGTCGCCGGCCGGCACGCCTTGCGCCACAAGGCGCTCGGGATCCCCGGTGTCGAACTTCATCGCGCCGACCCTGGCGACAAGACCTTCCACCCGGGGTCCGAGCTTCTGCTC
>NZ_RZSA01001851.1:0-409 GCF_003998075.1 Mesorhizobium sp. M2A.F.Ca.ET.037.01.1.1
CGCTTCACCGTCGCGGCGTCCTGGCAGTTGCCGGGCACGGCGTCATACTCGCCATACATGCCGATCACCGGGCCGTCGCCATTCGTCCAGTGGGCGCAGAAGGCCGTCGGCATGCCGCCGGAGCCTTCCTCGACCGAGAAGCCTTCGCGCTTCAGCCGCTCGACATACCAGGCCGCCGATTGATATTCGCGCCAGGCGGTCTCGCCGAAATCGAAGATGGTGCGCGTCCAGGCCGACAGCAGCGGCTGGATGCCGTCGATGCAGGCAAGCGCGGTTTCCTGCGCTGAACTCGTCACCGGTTTGTCCATGGTGCAAGAAAAGCAGTGAAGCGGCTCATCAAAAAGTGATATGTTTTCCCGGCTCGTGCAAATTCGGTTCACCTGAGGCCTCTTGCGAATACCCTCCACGC
>NZ_RZSA01001852.1:0-408 GCF_003998075.1 Mesorhizobium sp. M2A.F.Ca.ET.037.01.1.1
ATCCCGAGCGCATCGCGGTTTGCGGCGACAGTCAGGGCGGCGGCATTTCGCTTGCCGTCGGCGGAATCGATCCCCGCGTCAAGGTCGTAATGCCCGACGTGCCGTTTCTTTGCGACTTTCCCCGCGCTTTGGGGACTGCCGTGCGCGATCCCTATTTGGAGATCGTCCGTTTCCTGGCGCAGCATCGCGAGAAGAAGGCGAAAGTCTTTGAAACGCTCGGCTATTTCGACTGCGTCAACTTTGCCAGGCAGTCCAAGGCAGCGGCGCTGTTTTCCGTGGCCCTGATGGACGAAGTCTGCCCGCCTTCTACCGTTTATGGCGCGTTCAATGCCTACACGGGGGAAAAGACCATCGTAGAATACGAATTCAACAACCATGAAGGCGGACAAGGCTACCAGGAGCGCGAAC
>NZ_RZSA01001853.1:0-407 GCF_003998075.1 Mesorhizobium sp. M2A.F.Ca.ET.037.01.1.1
GGTGCCCGGTGGCTGGATAGCGATGACCTTGCCGGTATCTGCATCGACTATGACGCGGTTTCCCCTGGCGTCGTAATAGACGTCGATGTTGCCGTCCTGGGCGAGAAGGATGCCGCCGGGAGCGCGGGCCTCCCTTTCCGCGCCGTCGCCACTCGGCGCCGCGAACGCGCCGGAAGACACCAATCCGGCGACAACAGCCGAAAGGCAGACGATCGTGCGCAACATTGTGGCCGACTCTCCGGTCCGTAATTGCCGCCGCGCGGCATGTCCCTTTGTGGCGAGCCCTTCGCCAGCAAACCATTTACCGAGCTTAAGGTTCCAACATGAACCGGGCATGAAGATGGCGGACTGCCGGCTGCTACAGGCCCAATTCCCTGCGTGTCTGTCTCGTCAGCTTGAGGACGACC
>NZ_RZSA01001854.1:0-406 GCF_003998075.1 Mesorhizobium sp. M2A.F.Ca.ET.037.01.1.1
ATTCTGGTTAGGTAGCGCGGAGCCCCACAGAGCTCGTCATTCTAGGGCGGAGCAAGGAGCGAAGCGACGCGCGTAGACCCTAGAATCCATGCCGTGACCTTAGCCGAAGAGTGCAGCAGAGCAGAATTCTGCACCGTCGCGGCGCGTTTAAGTCACGGCATGGATCCTCGGGTCTGCGCTGCGTCGCTTCGCTCCTTGCTCCGCCCGTGGATGACGAAGCGGTGGGGCGTCTCCGCTAATCTCCAAGGCCGCACACCCCGCAACAGCATCATCCGGTGCGTAGAACGATCAAGCCCCCATCAGCTGCTTGACCTTCCGCATATCCTGCAAGAACCGCTCCCTCTCGGCCTCCTTGTCCTCCTGCTCCCGGATGCGCAGGATGAAGGAGGGGTGGATCGTCAGGAAC
>NZ_RZSA01001855.1:0-405 GCF_003998075.1 Mesorhizobium sp. M2A.F.Ca.ET.037.01.1.1
GGTCCCTACAGCCTTCAGCGGAGTGGACTGCTACCGATAAGCCTTTCGTACTCGGCTTCCGGTGGGCCATAGCTGCCATCGGCCAGTTTGATCAGTCCTTCCCAATCACGGATGACGATCTTGCCGCACGTGGCGCGGATCAAGCCATTGCCTTCCAGGACCTCGATGGCGACGGTTACGCCCGGCCGCCTCACGCCGAGCATGATCGACAGGAATTCGCGCGTGAGTTTCAGCTCGGGGCCAGCGCGATCCTCACACAACAGCAGCCATCGGACGAGACGGCTTTCGAGCCCCTGGCGGGCGTTCGCGTGAGAGCGGTGTAGCTGGTCTGCACCATCAGGCATTGCACGAAGCGCAGAAGAAACAGCCGCAGGGTGGGACTTTGCTCGAGTGCCTCATGAAAGG
>NZ_RZSA01001856.1:0-403 GCF_003998075.1 Mesorhizobium sp. M2A.F.Ca.ET.037.01.1.1
CAGCCGGTGCATGGCATCGAGAAGACTAGCGAAGTCATCATATGCGTCAGGAGGAATGGCCAGTGCCCGCATCAGTGTCGCTCCGATTCGAGTGTGTTCGGAGGCAAAGGGCACGATTGCGCGGCGAGCCGCGACTAGTGAAATTATGAGTGCCATTCGATGCGATCAGGAGGTGAGTCGGCCCACATGACGGGGATAGCGCCCTCTGCCGGCACAAAAATGGGGGTTCAGCCCCTAATAGATTTATTAGCGGTAGCTGGCCGAACGCGGCGCGATCGGGTCGTGTAACCATCTGATAACATGCGATAAAGTGGTTTCGACAACTGCAATCCGGCGAGCTCGCGTTAACTACTCGTTAACTCTATTGTCCTTGCCACGAGGGGAGAATCGGACATACTGGCGC
>NZ_RZSA01001857.1:0-403 GCF_003998075.1 Mesorhizobium sp. M2A.F.Ca.ET.037.01.1.1
CATCAGGCCGACTGCGTCGTCACCGACTGCTGGGTGTCGATGGGCCAGGAACATCGCGCGCGCGGCCACAACGTCTTCCTGCCCTATCAGGTCAATGCGGCGCTGATGGCGAAGGCAAAGCCGGACGCGCTGTTCATGCACTGCCTGCCGGCGCATCGCGGCGAGGAGGTGACCGACGAGGTCATCGACGGGCCGCATTCGGTGGTGTTCGACGAGGCCGAGAACCGCCTGCATGCCCAGAAGGCGGTTTTGGCCTGGTGTCTGGGAGCTTGATCTCCGGAGGTGTGATGCCTATCTGCGGCGCATCACGCAAATCGAGCGCGTTTGGACGCATGCACCCCAAAGGGTGGCATGGCCGCGCCCCGGAGCTTTGTCATGTTGGAAACCCGTCAAGTGACTGAAC
>NZ_RZSA01001858.1:0-402 GCF_003998075.1 Mesorhizobium sp. M2A.F.Ca.ET.037.01.1.1
CCTCCAACGCCATCCTCGCCTGGGCAGATCAGAACCGCGTCGAATGGCATTACATTGCGCCGGGCAAGCCGATGCAGAATGGCTTCATCGAGAGCTTCAACGGCCGACTGCGCGATGAACTGCTCAACGAGACGCTGTTTACCTCGCTGGCTCAGGCGCGCGTAGCCATCGCCCTGTGGCGCGCCGACTACAACACCGCACGGCCACACTCCCAAATCGCCTGGCAGACACCGGCCGAGTTCGCCACCACCTTCAATCCGCGACGGTCGCTCGCGCTGCGCTATGCCAAAGGCTCCGCGCCAGCGACCGTCGCTTCACCCGCCCAGCAGGGCACAACCCACGCCGGAAACGAACTCAAAACTGGATAGAAATTGGGGGCAAGGTCAGCGCTACTTTCAGAAC
>NZ_RZSA01001859.1:0-402 GCF_003998075.1 Mesorhizobium sp. M2A.F.Ca.ET.037.01.1.1
GGTTTGGGCGATCGCGGGCATCGCGAAGGCCGAGATGCCAAGTGCAGCCAGAAGTGTGAGTCTGATCTTACGATTCTGCATTGACCCGCCCTGCCCTACTTCTTCCACTCCGGCCGCATCGTCTCGCCACCGCTGGTGTCGTATGTGCGGGTGTCGAAGAACTCCCGCGTGCGGCCCTGTTGGGCAGAATCCTGGTTCTCGCGCGACATCACCACGGCGACGACGATGACTGTGGTGGCAAGGATACATACCGCGCCGATGATCACCACCCGCGTCACCGGATCGGCTCCATCACTGCGCCACCGGTGGTCGAGTAGCGGCCAGTGCCGAAGAACTTCTCGCGGCGCGCCTGGGCAAGATCCTTGTCCGCTTGCTCGGACTGGAGCCAAGTTCCCATCATGG
>NZ_RZSA01000185.1:0-8542 GCF_003998075.1 Mesorhizobium sp. M2A.F.Ca.ET.037.01.1.1
TGTCATGCTCGACGACCACCACTGAATGGTCGCGGGCGATGTCCTTGAGCAGGCGCGCGGTCTCCTCGGTTTCGGCATCGGTCATGCCGGCAACCGGCTCGTCGACGAGCAGCAGCTTCGGGTCCTGCGCCAACAGCATGCCGATCTCCAGCCACTGCTTCTGGCCGTGGCTCAGATTGGCTGCGAGCTCGTCGCGCTTGTCGCCGAGACGGATGATGCCGAGTATGTCGTCGATGCGCCGCGCCTCGGCCGCCGAGCGGCGATGGAACAGCGCCGGGAAGATCGAGCGCGGCCCCTTCAGCGCCAGCATCAGATTGTCCTCGACGCTGTGGCTCTCGAAAACGGTCGGCTTCTGGAATTTGCGGCCGATGCCCATCATGGCGATCTCGGCCTCGTCGTGGCGCGTGAGATCGACCTGGCCGTCGAAGAAGACTTCGCCCTCGTCCGGCCGCGTCTTGCCGGTGACGATATCCATCATCGTCGTCTTGCCGGCGCCGTTGGGCCCGATGATCGCCCGCATCTCGCCCTTGTCGAGCACCAGCGACAAATTGTTGATGGCGCGAAAACCGTCGAAGGAGACCGAGACGCCGTCGAGATAGAGGATGGTGTTCGAGTTGTTCATGTTCGCTCACTCCGCCGGCTGCGGCTCGGACCCGGTAGCCGACCAGGCGCCGGGCGTCCGTGCCGCAGAGCGAACGATCTTCGGCTGCGGCATCTCTGGATCGGCGCCGGCTTCTGCGGCAAGCGAGGCCGCGCGCAGCGCCTTGGCCTTGCCGCGCCAGCCGTCCCACATACCCACGATGCCCTTGGGCAGCAGCAGCGTGACGGCGACGAACAGCCCGCCCAGCGCGAACAGCCAGAATTCCGGCAGCACGCCGGTGAACCAGGATTTGCCGGCATTGACGAGCAGCGCACCGATGATCGGGCCGACGATGGTGCCGCGCCCGCCGACGGCGGTCCAGATCACCACCTCGATCGAGTTGGCCGGATCGAATTCGCCGGGATTGATGATGCCGACCTGCGGCACGTAGAGCGCGCCGGCTATGCCGGCCATGATTGCCGAGACGGTGAAGGCGAACAGTTTGACGTTCTCCGCCCGCCAGCCAAGGAAGCGGGTGCGGCTCTCGGCGTCGCGCACGGCCATCAGCAGCTTGCCGTATTTGGAACGCACGATGGCCGCGGTCACGAAGACGGCAAGCGCGAGCGTGACGGCGCTCGCCGCAAACAGCGCCGAGCGCGTCGCGTCCGCCTGCACGCTAAAGCCGAGAATGTCCTTGAAATCGGTCAGGCCGTTGTTGCCGCCGAACCCCATGTCGTTGCGGAAGAAGGCGAGCAGCAGCGCATAGGTCATCGCCTGCGTGATGATCGACAGATACACGCCGGTGACGCGGCTGCGGAAGGCGAACCAGCCGAAGACGAAGGCAAGCAGGCCGGGCACGGCCAACACCATCAGCGCCGCGAACCAGAAATGGTCGAAGCCGTACCAGAACCAGGGCAGCTCCTTGTAGTTCAGGAACACCATGAAGTCGGGCAGGATCGGATTGCCGTAGACGCCGCGCGAACCGATCTGGCGCATCAGATACATGCCCATCGCATAGCCGCCGAGCGCGAAAAAGGCGCCGTGGCCGAGCGAAAGGATGCCGCAATAGCCCCAGACCAGGTCGAGCGCGAGGGCCAGCAGCGCGTAGCAGAGATATTTGCCGACCAACGCTACGATGTAAGGCGGGATGTAGAAAGCGCTTTGCGGCGACACCGCGAGGTTGAGCAGCGGCACGATGATGGCTGCCGCGAGCAGCGCGAAGATCGTAACGCCAATCCGGCGATCGGCGGCAAAGAAGCGCTGCGCGATCATGCTTCCACCGCCCTGCCCTTCAGCGCGAACAGGCCGCGCGGGCGCTTCTGGATGAACAGGATGATCAGCACCAGGACGACGATCTTGCCGAGCACCGCGCCGGCATAGGGTTCGAGGAACTTGTTGACGATGCCGAGCGAGAAGGCGCCGACCAGCGTGCCCCACAGATTGCCGACGCCGCCGAACACCACGACCATGAAGCTGTCGATGATGTAGCCGCGGCCGAGATTGGGCGACACGTTGTCGATCTGGCTGAGCGCCACGCCGGCGATGCCCGCAATGCCGGAGCCCAGCGCGAAGGTCAGCGCGTCGACCCAAGGCGTCTTGATGCCCATGGAGGCCGCCATGCGCCGGTTGGCGGTCACGGCGCGCATCTGCAGCCCCCAGGGCGTGCGCTTCATGACGTAGAGCAGGACGCCGAACACCGCTAGCGCGAACACCAGGATCCACAGCCGGTTCCAGGTGATCGCGAGCTGGCCGATATCGAACGAGCCGGACATCCAGGACGGATTGCCCACCTCCTGGTTGGTCGGCCCGAAAATGGTGCGCACCGCCTGCTGCAGGATCAGCGAAACGCCCCAGGTGGCCAGCAGCGTCTCGAGCGGCCGGCCATAGAGGAAGCGGATGATGCCGCGCTCGATCGCGAGGCCGACAAGCGCCGCGACTAGGAAGGCGAGCGGCAGCGCGATCACCAGCGACCAGTCGAACAGGCCGGGAAACGAGGTGCGGATCACCTGCTGGACGACGAAGGTCGTATAGGCGCCAAGCATGACCATCTCGCCATGCGCCATGTTGATGACGCCCATGACGCCGAAGGTGATGGCGAGCCCGATCGCGGCCAGCAGAAGCACCGATCCGAGCGAGATGCCGTACCAGATGTTCTGCCCCGCATCCCAAAATGCCAGCGTCGAATTGATACTCGCGATTGTGGCCGTCGCCGCTTCCTTGACCGCTCCGGAGGCGTTGGCCTCGACGGAGGTGAGAAGCGAGACCGCGTCGCGGTCGCCGCGGGCGCCGATCAAGGCAATTGCGGCGAGCTTGTCCGTATCGGGCTTGTCCGAAACCAGTATGGAAGCGCCACGCGCCTGCTCCAGCAAAGCCTTGACGCTCGCCACGGTTTCACTGGCGATCGCCGCGTCGAGCGGCTCGATGTTGGCGGCATCAGGTGTCTTGAACATGGTGTCGGCGGCGGCGATGCGGACAGTCGGATCCTTGGAACCAAGCGTCAGCGTGCCCAACGCATCGCGGATAGTGCGGCGCAAGGTGTTGTTGATGCCGATCTGGGTCAAGTCATCTGCGGAAGCCTCGCCCGCTGCCTCGCCGCTCAGCGGGTCGAAAAGCTGGATGCTGTCGCTGCCTTCCGTGCCGACAAACACCATCGAGTCGGCGGCGCGAATGTAAAGATTGCCTTCCGCCAATGCAGCAAGCGGCCGTTCGACAGCCGGATCGCCCGTGGCTGTCAACTCGCGAACGATAACTCCAGTCTCGGAAAAGTCCGCAGCTGTCGCGAATTTGGCGATGATGGCACGCAGATCGGCTTCCGCAGCGCCCGAGGACGACAGCGTCGTCAGAAGGAACAAAAGCGTGAGGCCAATCGCACGGAAGATCTTCATCGGTATTTGGCGACCCTTGAGGGTTTAATGGGCGTCCGGACGGTGGAGGAAACCGTCCGGACGCGCGCAGTCTTGGGCATGAACCTGATGGTCCAGCCCGGGAGGATCAGTTGGTGCCCTTGCCGCCGCACTTGCCGGTTTTGACATTGAAGTTGCCGCAGCTGAGCGGCGCGCGCCAATCGGAAATCAGGTCCTTGGAATCGGGCAGGTAGTCGGACCATTCGTCGCCCATCACCAGGCCGGGCGTCTTCGAGACCGTCTGGAACTGGCCATTGGCCTGGATTTCACCGATCAGCACCGGCTTCGTGATGTGATGGTTCGGCATCATCGCCGAATAGCCGCCGGTCAGGTTCGGCACCGAAACGCCGACCATGGCGTCGATGACCTTGTCCGGATCGGTGGTGCCGGCCTTCTGGACCGCCTTCACCCACATGTTGAAGCCGATATAGTGAGCTTCCATCGGGTCGTTGGTGGTGCGCTTGTTGTTCTTGATGAACTTGTGCCAGTCGGCGATGAACTTCTTGTTGTCGGGCGTGTTGACGCTCTCGAAATAGTTCCAGGCGGCGAGATGGCCGACCAGCGGCTTGGTGTCGAGACCGGCGAGCTCTTCCTCGCCAACGGAGAAGGCCATGACCGGGATGTCCTCGGCCTTGATGCCCTGGTTGCCGAGTTCCTTGTAGAACGGCACGTTGGCATCGCCGTTGACGGTCGAGACCACCGCGGTCTTCTTGCCGGCCGAGCCGAACTTCTTGATCGCCGAGACCTCGGTCTGCCAGTCGGAGAAGCCGAACGGCGTGTAGTTGACCATGATGTCATCGGCCGGCACGCCCTTCGATTTCAGATAGGCTTCGAGGATCTTGTTGGTGGTGCGCGGATAGACATAGTCGGTGCCTTCGAGCACCCAGCGCTTCACGGAACCGCCATCGGCGCTCATCAGGTAGTCGACGGCCGGGATGGCCTGCTGGTTCGGCGCCGCGCCGGTGTAGAAGACGTTGCGCTCGCTCTCCTCGCCCTCATACTGGACGGGATAGAACAGGATGTTGTCGAGTTCCGAGAACACCGGCAGCACCGACTTGCGCGACACCGAGGTCCAGCAGCCGAACACGGCCGCGACCTTGTCCTTCGAGATCAGCTCGCGCGCCTTCTCCGCGAACAGCGGCCAGTTGGACGCCGGGTCGACGACCACGGCTTCCAGTTTCTTGCCGAGCAGGCCGCCCTTGGCGTTCTGCTCGTCGATCAGCATCAGCATGACGTCTTTCAGCGTCGTCTCCGAAATCGCCATGGTCCCCGACAGCGAATGGAGAATACCGACCTTGATCGTGTCTTCCGCCGCCTTCGCGGAAGCCGACGCCAGCAGGCCAGCCGCGACGACGCCCGCCGACAGGATCTTTGTTATTTTCGCGAAGTTACCCCTCATATGACACGCTCCCAAGCTTGGTTGTTTGCACCGCCACATAGACTGTGCAAGCGACGTGCCAGACGGGAATGCGTGCAACGGGATTGCGAGATAACGATGAGATTACAGCCGGTTATCCAGTAGCCGGGAAACTTTTAGATCCACTTCCACGCGACCAAGTTGAGAAAAGTTTACGCAGCACTGCCTAGATTCTGCCCAATTGGTAAAAATGCCTTAAATTTCATCATGCAGACAAAAGGCTGGCTGATCGGCCCTGTTGCAGGGCCATGGCGAAATGGGGCAAGGTCGCCGCGCAAACGAGCGACGTCATGACCCTGCGAACGATCCTGAGTTTCCTGCTTCTGCTGTCCGCCGCCGGAAGCGCGCATGCCGATTTTACCGACGGTAAGCTGCCCGACGGCGCCTATCACTGCGAGGTCTACCTGCTCGGCCTGTTCCTCGACCTCGGCGTGATCACCATCAAGAGCAACCTCTATAGCGGCCCGGTGACCTTCGGCGCCACGCCGCAAGCCTACGACTACCAGATGAACCCCAATGGCGAGATCACCTGGCTCGGGCCGCTCGGCGGCTACACCAGCGGCGGCAACTCGATCTCGATGACCCAGGCGACGCTCGACGACCCGAGCGGCCCCTCCTTCGACATCATCATGAAGCAGCAGGACGGCGCCTTCACCGCCTCGACCTGCACCAGAAGATAGCCGCCGGCTCCGCATAAAAAGGCGCGGAACCCTTTCGGGTCCCGCGCCAGCAGGCAGTCGGGAGGATGAACGCAATTCCAGGAAAGGTGCTTAGCGGTTTTCCGTCCGGAATTGCGTCAAACAAAAATAGCTGGAGCGGATCGGCGGTGACGCCGAACCGCTTCAGATGGTCTTGGCCGACATCTGCGCCGCGATGTAGTCGGCCTGGCGGATCGCCAGTGTCACGATGGTCAGCGTCGGGTTCTCCGCCGCGCCGCTGGTGAACTGGCTGCCGTCGGAGACGAACAGGTTCTTGATGTCGTGCGACTGGCCGTGCTTGTTGACGACGCCGTCCTCCGGCTTCTCGCTCATCCGGTTGGTGCCGAGATTGTGAGTCGATGGATAAGGCGGCGTCGGGAAGGTCCTGGTGGCGCCGACAGCGGCATAGAGCGCCTGGCCTTGGCTGTAGGCATGGTTGCGCATTGCCTCGTCGTTCGGATGATCGTCGAAATGGACGTCGGCGATCGGCATGCCGTGCTCGTCCTTTTCGTCCTTGTGCAGCGTGATGCGGTTCTCCTCGCGCGGCATGTCCTCGCCAACGATCCACAGGCCTGCCATATGGTCGTAATGGTCGAGCGCCGTGGTGAAGGAGCGGCCCCAGCCGCCGGGATTGAGGAAGGCCGCCATGAACGGCAGGCCAAGCGACAATGTCTCCATCTCGTAGCCGCCGACGAAGCCGCGCGACGGATCGTGGCGCGCCTCGTCGCGGATGATGCCGGCCATGGTGGTGCCGCGATACATGTGCACCGGCTTGTCGAAAATCGCGTAGACCGAGCCGGTGGTGTGGCGCATGTAGTTTTTGCCCACCTGCCCCGACGAGTTGGCGAGCCCGTGCGGGAACTTGCTCGATTCCGAATTGAGCAGCAGGCGCGGGCTCTCGATCGAATTGCCGGCGACGGCGACGATGCGGGCCTTCTGCTCCTGCAGCTTGCCGTCCTTGTCGGCATAGACGACGCCGGTCACCTTGCCGGAAGCGTCATGGTTGATCTTGATCACCATCGAGTTCGGCCGGACCTCCAGATGCCCAGTCGCTTCGCCCTTCGGGATTTCGGTGTAGAGCGTCGACCATTTGGCGCCCCATTTGCAGCCCTGGAAGCAGAAGCCGGTCTGCTGGCAGGAATTGCGGTCGTCGCGCTGCACCGAATTGATCGCCATGTTGCCGGTGTGGCATTCCTTGTAGCCGAGCTTGTCGGCGCCGGCCTTGAGCACCTTGAAGTTGTTGTTGCCCGGCAGCCGCGGCCAGTCATTGGTGCCCGTGACGCCCATCTTGGCCTCGGCCTTGGCGTAATACGGTTCCATTTCGGCCAGCGTCACCGGCCAGTCGAGGAGGTTCGCGCCCTTGACCTTGCCGTAGGTCGTGGCCGCCTTGAATTCATGCTCCTGGAAGCGCAGCGAGGCGCCCGCCCAGTGCGTCGTCGAACCGCCGACCGATTTGACGATCCAGGCCGGCAGGTTCGGGAAATCCTTGGCCACGCGCCAGTCGCCCGAGGTGGTGCGCTTGTCCTTCCAGGCGAGCTGGGCAAAGGAATCCCACTCGTCGTTGATGAAATCCTCATATTCGTGGCGTGCGCCCGCCTCGAGGATGACGACGTCGATGCCTTTCTGCGCCAGCTCGTTGCCGAGCGTACCGCCGCCGGCGCCGGAGCCGATGATGACGACCACGCCATCGTTCTTGAGATCAAATGATGCTGCCATGGTTTCCTCCCATGAAATCCGTAGAAATGCGGTTCAGGACAGAGCGGTCTACAGCCACTCGATGTCGTTGAAGCCGCGCGCGATGTAGCCGCCCTTGGAATAGGACTCGCCTTCGTAGCCAAAGATGGCCACAGCTCCTTCTGGTTGTAGAGGCTGACGACGAGGCCGCCGCGTACCGCCTGGAAGAACGGCGTCTTCTCGATGCCGGTGAGCAGCGCGACCCGCTGCTCTTCCCAGCCGATCCCGCGATAACCGCCCTTGCCGGCCTTCTTGTCGAGCTCGGCGATGCCCTTCTCGATCAGTTCCTTATGGGCCGGGTCCTTGGCCGCCGTCTCGTCATGGCCCTTGACGGCAATGGCGTAGTATTTGTCGGGCACCTGGTCGTGCGGATAGATGTCGCGCGCCATCTGGATCAGCGTCGCCATCGTCTCGGGCTTCAGCGCCGAGGTTTCGAGACCCCAAGCGTGTTCGGGGCTGATGACGGCGCTGCCGGAGATGATGAGCAGCGCGCCGGCACCGCCGCGCTTGAGAAGCTCTCGCCGCGAAAGCCCGGCTTTCTTCTCATAAACTGTAACCATGATTTCCTCCCTGCTTGCTGTTCGCGCCCCTGAGGGCGCCGTTGCTGGCGCCGCGCCGGTCCGCGCGGCGGAATGTCCCCTATTGGAAGCGCCCTCCTCGCTGCAGGACCTCGATCTTGTAGCCGTCGGGATCCTCGATGAAGAAGAAGCGGGCAATCCGCACCCCGTGGTGATTGAACTCGACGATCTTCCTCGGATTGAACCCGAGCGCGCCGATCCGGTCATGCTCGCTGTCGAGATCGGCGACCGACACGGCGAAATGGCCGTAGCCGTCGCCCAGCGCATAGGGCTCGGTGCGCCCCTTGTTCACGGTCAGCTCCACCTCGAAAGGCGAGTCCGCATTGCTGAGATAAATCAGTGTGAAAGTCTCGAAATCGAGCCGCTGCGCCACCTCGAGGCCGAAGGCCTTGTTGTAGAAATCGACGGACCGTGCCTCGTCGAGAACCCTGATCATGGAATGGATCGCCTTCGCCAAATCGGACTCCGCAGCTTTCTTGATTTCGAAGCCGATTATGCGTGCTGGCGAAAAAAGGTGGTGGCAGCCGATTACCACGCATGCGGCTTGGAAATGGGTAGTCTCCCGGCGCGGGCGAGGATGGGCGCGCCTAAGGACGAAAGTCTGATTGCCGTTGCCGGCCATTGGATCGAAG
>NZ_RZSA01001860.1:0-401 GCF_003998075.1 Mesorhizobium sp. M2A.F.Ca.ET.037.01.1.1
GGATTTCGCCGACCACGGCCTGCCGGATCTTCTAAGGGCCTTCGCCGCCAGCCACCCGCGTGTGCGGATCGAGCTGCGTGTCGGTCGCTCCCTGGAGCTCGGTTCGGCGCTGCAGGCCGGCCAGCTCGACCTCGCAATCTCCATGCGCCATGTCCCGACGCCAGATGAAACGGCCGTGGTCAGCGAGCCGATGTTGTGGCTCTGCTCGGAAAAAGGCCTGGCGACGCTGCAGGAAGCCGTGCCGCTGGCGCTGCTCGATCCCTATTGCGGCTTCAGGGAGGCCGCGCTCAACGCGCTCGATGCCGCCGGACGCCGCTACCGCATCGCCGCCGGCAGCGCCAGCCTTGCCGGCCTGCGCGCCGCGGTCGATGCCGGCATCGCGCTGACGCCGCGCACCCGGC
>NZ_RZSA01001861.1:0-400 GCF_003998075.1 Mesorhizobium sp. M2A.F.Ca.ET.037.01.1.1
GTGTCCATCGCGTAGCCGGCCTTGGCGATCCTGTCGAAAATGATCGAATTCGGCTCGCCGTCGTCAGCCGCCAGGACAAGCACGGCTGGTTCGCGGATCGACGCGGCAAAATCGGGTATCTCGTCGTCGAGCACGACGAGATCAGAATCGACAAGACGCAAATTGCCGGCCCAGAACCAGCTGGATATCACCGTGCGCACCGGCCCTTCGGACATGAGCTGGCCGTACAGCGAATGATAGTCCATCCGCACGATGCGCCCGCGGCTGTCTCCGCCGTACACCTGCATGTACCAGCTTACCGGCAGCACCAGGATGGCGAGGACGGCGCCGGCGAAGACAATCGTGGCTTGCGTCTTCCTGCCCCTGTCGCCCATGGCATCCAGACGCATGGCAAGGGCAG
>NZ_RZSA01001862.1:0-398 GCF_003998075.1 Mesorhizobium sp. M2A.F.Ca.ET.037.01.1.1
GCGCCGACATCGCCGTCTCGTCCAGCTTCGGACGATTGGCGGGCAGTTGCTGGCCGGTCAGCACGTAGTAGGCGTTCTCGGCGATGTTGGTGACATGGTCGCCGATGCGCTCCAGATTCTTGGCGCAGAACAACAGATGCGTGCAAGCGGTGATGTTGCGCGGATCTTCCATCATGTAGGTCAAAAGTTCGCGGAACACCGAGGTGTATTTAACGTCGATGCGCTCGTCGTCGTTGCGGAGCTTGGCAAGCGCCGCGGCATCAGCGGCGGCATATTCCTCGATGACCCCCTGCACCTGGATCAGCACCAGCTGCGCCATGCCGTCGATGGAATGCGAAAGGTCGCGCGGCGTGACGCTGAGACCGACGGTGCCGACGCGCTTGGCGATGTTCTTGGCG
>NZ_RZSA01001863.1:0-397 GCF_003998075.1 Mesorhizobium sp. M2A.F.Ca.ET.037.01.1.1
GATCGCGCCCTTCTTGAAATCGTCGGCGGTGGGCTCCGCGCGCGGGTGCAGTTTCCTGTCGGTCAGCATGAATTTCATCGTCGTTCCCTCTGTTGTTGGCGCACGTTGCCCGCGTGGCGGTCTGTCGGGGCAACGACTTGCACGAGCCAACGGTCGCCCCGGGATCGCCAGGCGCGGGGGCGGATGCGACCGCCGGGGCGCCGTTGCCTGCGAGGGAATGATAGGTCCGCTTTCCGCGGCGAAATGTTTGGTTTTCCGCAGTTCTTGTGCGCTGTTCCGCAGGCTGAAGTTGACTCAGGCGGCGCCGCCCCCTCATCCGGCCGCTTCGCGGCCACCTTCTCCCCGAGGGGAGAAGAGGTTCGCGCCGGCGCTGACAGGCTCCTCTCCCCTTGGGGAG
>NZ_RZSA01001864.1:0-397 GCF_003998075.1 Mesorhizobium sp. M2A.F.Ca.ET.037.01.1.1
ATCATGGCAAGCGTTAACCGCCACACCAGGGTTGTCGTCAAGACCCACTCCATTTGGAACCGCCGCGTCTCCTCATCGTTGAACCAAAGGCTCCATAACTTCAAAGCGATAGTGGCACGTGACCAACAGCTCGACATTCATAAGCGTGCGGCTTGAGTTTTTTGAACCAAATTTCCAACCGATAGGGATCGGATCGATGCTGGCTGCAACAAATGCCGTGGCTGCCGCTCTTTGCATTGCACGGCCCAAGCAATGACCGATGTCAGCTCGGAAGTTGAGCGAGAGCAAAGCAACACGGTTGCCAAAGGGCCATTTCAACGTTTCCTGCGCATTATTGGCCCCGGCTTCATCACCGGCGCCTCGGATGACGACCCCTCAGGGATAGGCACGTATAGCC
>NZ_RZSA01001865.1:0-395 GCF_003998075.1 Mesorhizobium sp. M2A.F.Ca.ET.037.01.1.1
GACCAGCGCCTCGCTGGCGGCGCTGATGGCGAGCCCGAAACTGTTCCGCGAATGGGCGCCACGCGTGACGACGCGCAAATACGACCAGAGCCAGAAGCCGCCGGTCGAGAAGACCGGACTGACGCTCGGCATGGGCATGACCGAGAAGCAAGGCGGCACCGACGTGCGCGCCAACATCACCAGGGCCGAACGCGCCGGCAGCGGATTCTATCGGCTCACCGGCCATAAATGGTTCATGTCGGCGCCGATGTCGGATGCCTTCCTGGTGCTCGGGCAGGCGCCGGAAGGGCTTTCCTGCTTCCTTGTTCCGCGCATCCTCGGCGACGGCTCCGGCAACGGCTTCCGCTTCCAGCGGCTGAAGGACAAGCTCGGCAACCGCTCCAACGCTTCTTCGG
>NZ_RZSA01001866.1:0-394 GCF_003998075.1 Mesorhizobium sp. M2A.F.Ca.ET.037.01.1.1
CAAGGGGGGAAGGAAGAATCACCGCCTCACCACCACATGCGGTGCAAACGTCTTCACCGCGTCCAACAAGTCCTGTCCCCGCACGTCGAGCGAGGAGATTTCCATATGCACAATGTTCCGGCCGAAAG
Organism: Mesorhizobium sp. M2A.F.Ca.ET.037.01.1.1; assembly: GCF_003998075.1. Classification (NCBI taxonomy): domain Bacteria; kingdom Pseudomonadati; phylum Pseudomonadota; class Alphaproteobacteria; order Hyphomicrobiales; family Phyllobacteriaceae; genus Mesorhizobium; species Mesorhizobium sp. M2A.F.Ca.ET.037.01.1.1. The sequence goes on from NZ_RZSA01001866.1 coordinate 129, forward strand.
GCATCAGGCCGAAGGCGTTGGCGGAGGAATAGCGGATTTCGTCGGGCGGCTCGCCGGTGAGCTCGAAATTGAGCATCGCCGCGCCCTTGCCGCCGGCGGCAAGCCGCACGCTCCGCACCTTGCTCCACGGCACCAGCACGTCGCCGGCGCGAGCATCGCGGAAACCACGCTGATCCAAGACGACCTTGACCGAAGTGTCGAAAGCGCCGCGCGCGATAAAGGCGCCGAGCCCGAGACAAGCGGCGGCGAGCAGCGCGATCCACAGC
>NZ_RZSA01001867.1:0-392 GCF_003998075.1 Mesorhizobium sp. M2A.F.Ca.ET.037.01.1.1
GGCAACGACCAGCACCGCACCTGCGGCGACAGACACAGACCAGAACGCATCCGCCCCGGTGCCTGGAGCAAACAGCTTTACCGAAGCGCAGGCGAAGTCGCGGATCCAGGATGCCGGCTTCTCGAAGGTCAGCGCCCTGACGAAGGATGACCAGGGCATCTGGCGCGGCACCGCCGAGAAAGACGGAAAGCAGGTTGCCGTCGCGCTCGATTTCAAAGGCAACGTTGTTGCCGGCGCTCAATAACCATTCAGAAATGGAGTGAAACATGACGACTGTCACCGGACTTTTCGATGACTATCAGGACGCCGCTGACGCCGTAAGCGAACTCGAAGCGATCGGTGTGCCGCGAGACGACATCAGCATTGTGGCCAACAATTCCGACAATCGGTAT
>NZ_RZSA01001868.1:0-392 GCF_003998075.1 Mesorhizobium sp. M2A.F.Ca.ET.037.01.1.1
CGCTTGAAGAGGTCGATCACATCGGTATTGGTCAGGCGAAAGCAGCCTGACGTGCCGTCGAAGCCGACACCCTTGGGATCGTTGGTGCCGTGTATGCGGTACAGCGTATCGCGCCCGTCGCGCAAGAGGTAGAGTGCGCGCGCGCCGAGCGGATTGTAGGGGCCGGCGGGCACCATGTCCGGCAATCCCGGCTGGCGGGCGCGCATTTCCTTGGGCGGTCGCCATTCGGGCCATTCGGTCTTCGCCCCGACCTTGACCGTTCCGGTCCAGCCGAAGCCGTCGCGGCCGACGCTGATCTGGTAGCGCAGCGCCTGGCCTTGCCGCGTGACCAGGTAGAGCGCCTTCTCGTCCTTGCGGATGATGATCGTGCCGGGCTGCTCGGGGGTCTGGAA
>NZ_RZSA01001869.1:0-392 GCF_003998075.1 Mesorhizobium sp. M2A.F.Ca.ET.037.01.1.1
TTCCTCGTTCGTCCAGTTGGTGACGACGATCGGGTGTTTGGTCTTGATGCCGAGATCGTTGAGCGAGCGCACGACTTCCAGCCCGCCGAGCACGCCGAGCACGCCGTCATACTTGCCGCCGGTCGGCTGGGTGTCGAGATGGCTGCCCACATAGACTGGCGGCAGACTGGGATCGGTGCCCTCACGGCGGGCAAACATGGTGCCCATCTCGTCGAGCCCCATTTCGAGGCCGGCGGCCTCGCACCAGCGCTTGAACAGATGCCGGCCCTCGCCATCCTCGTCGGTCACGGTCTGGCGATTGTTGCCGCCGGCAATGCCGGGGCCGATCTTCGCCATCTCCATGATGGAATCCCACAAACGGTCTGAATTGATTCGCAGATTCTCGCCGGGGG
>NZ_RZSA01000186.1:0-8498 GCF_003998075.1 Mesorhizobium sp. M2A.F.Ca.ET.037.01.1.1
GCTTATGGCTCTTTTCGGAAATCAGGCCGCGGATCCTCGGCATCAGCTTGGCGGCAATGGCACGGCGCGCCGGCGCGTCGAGCGATTGCACCGCCTCGCCACCAAAAATAGCCACGCGTTCCGACCGGCGCTCGAACCACTCGATTGCCTGGTTGATCACCGAGATCGTGGTCTCGTAGCATTCCTTGGGCGTGCAGCCCCAGGTGAACAGGCCGTGGCTTTCAAGCACAACGCCCTTGGCCTCAGGATTTTCGAGGCAGAATTTCTCCAGCCACAGGCCAAGCTCGAAGCCCGGCCGCTTCCAGGGCAGCCAGCCGATGGCGTCGCCGAAGATCTCCTTGGTGATCGCCTTGGAATCGTTGGCCGCCGCGACCGCGATGATGGCGTCGGGATGCATGTGGTCGACGCAAGCCTTCGGCACATAGGCGTGCAGCGGCGTGTCAATCGAGGCCGCGCGCGGATTGAGGTTGAAGGTGCAGTGGGGCAGATAGCCCACCATCTCATCCTGGTGCTCGACGCCGCGATAGAGCCCCTTGATGGCGCGCAGCTTGTCCATGTAGAGGGTGGCGAAACCGTCCAGCTTGATCGAGGCGCTGTCGCCGCCGGAGCCCTTCACCCACAGGACCTCGACATCCTCGCCGGTCAGCGGGTCCTTCTGCCAGACCTTGGACGAGGTGTTGCCGCCGCCATAATTGGTGACGCGCTTGTCGGATCCCAGCGTGTTCGAGCGATAGACCAGGAGCTCGGGACCGCTCATCCCTTCGGCTTTTGCATCGTCCCACAGATTGGCGAGGCGCGAGCCGGAGCGCTTGTCGAGCATAGGTATCCTCCCTTGGAGCGCATGTCGCGCTCCTCATTTCTTGCTCGGGAATGTCTACGCAAGCGCCCCGCTTGTCAATCACAAACGATCAATATCGATCATATTGCACTGCACAATGAAAATATATGATCGGAAATGATTGACACTGCGCGTTTTCTGAGGCCTGATGTTTGGGCAGGGAGGAACCATGCACGAAAAAGAGCGCCACAGGATCATTCTGTCCGCCGTCCAGGAAAAGCCTGTGGTGACGGTGCAGGAGATGGTCGAGCTGACGGACTCCTCCGAGGCGACGATCCGGCGCGACATCGCGGCGCTGCATGTGCAAAAGCGCCTGCGCCGGGTGCGCGGCGGCGCCGAGGCGATCTCGCCGCCGCAATTCATCGGCCTTGCCGGCCGGCCCTTCTCCGTCAACGAAACGCTGAACGCCGCGCAGAAGCGGGCGATCGCGCGGGAAGCGGTGAATCTGTGCGCCGACGGCGAGCCGATCATCATCAATGGCGGCACCACCACCTTCCAGATGGTGCATTTACTGACCGGACGCCGCATGCCGATCTTCACCAACTCGTTCCCGATCGCCGAGCACCTGCTCAAGCATTCCAAAAACACGGTGATGCTGTCGGGCGGCACGATCTACCGCGAGCAGAACATCATCCTGTCGCCCTTCGACAATGACGTGACGCGCAATTTCTATGCGCGGCGCATGTTCATGGGCGCGCAGGGCCTGGGGCCGCTCGGGCTGATGGAGGGCGATCCGCTGCTGATCCAGGCCGAGCAGAAGCTGATCGACCAAGCCGACGAATTGGTGGTGCTGGTTGATTCCACCAAATTCCGCATGCGCTCCAGCCTGATCCTGTGCGGGCTATCGCGCATCGCAACCGTGATCACCGACGACGGCATCGAGGACCGGGAGGCCAAGATGCTGGAAACGGCGGGCGTGGCGCTGATCGTCGCCCGCAGACAGCCAAGCGACAGGGAAGAATCTTCACTGCAGGCCTGAGGGAAACTCACGCCCGCAGCGGCGATGGAATGCAACGCTCAAGGGAGGATATTCGATGAGCTTTTTGAAGAAACTGCTGGTCACGGCGGCCTTTTCCGCCGCCATGTTCGTGAATGCCGCCTATGCCGAGAACGTCAAGATCGCGCTGGTGGTGAAGTCGCTCGGCAACGGCTTCTTCGACGCCGCCAACAAGGGCGCCGAGGAAGCGGCCAAGGAATTGGGCGATGTCGACGTCATCTACACCGGCCCGACCAAAGCCACCGCCGAAGCGCAGATCGAGGTGATCAACTCGCTGATCGCGCAGAAGGTCAATGCCATCGCCGTTTCGGCCAATGACGCCGACGCGCTGGTGCCGGTGCTGAAGAAGGCGATGGATCGCGGCATCACCGTCATCTCCTGGGACTCGGGCGTCGCCAAGGAAGGCCGCCAGCTCCACCTCAACCCGTCCGACACCGGCCTGATCGGAGAGACCATCATCAAGCTCGCCGCCGACTATTTGCCGGAAGGCGGCGACGTCGCGATCCTCTCGGCCTCCTCGACGGCGACCAACCAGAATGCCTGGATCGAGGCGGCCAAGAAGGTGCTGCCCGAGAAGTTCCCGAAGATCAAGCTGGTCGCCACCGTCTACGGCGACGACGACTCGGCCAAGAGCACCGACGAAGCCAAGGGCCTCTTGAAGTCCTATCCGAACCTCAAGGCGATCATCGCGCCGACCACCGTCGGCGTCGTCGCCGCCGCGCAGGTCGTCACCGACGAGAACCTGATCGGCAAGGTCAATGTCACCGGGCTGGCACTGCCGTCCGAGTTCAAGAAATTCATCGACAACGGCGCATCGCAAGCGGTCGCGCTGTGGAACCCGATCGACCTCGGCTACTCGGCGATCTACCTCGCGCACGACCTGGCGGTGAAGAAGGAAGAGGCCAAGCCCGGCGCCACGCTGTCGATCGGCCGCGTCGGCAAGGTGACGCTCGACGACACCAACTCGGCCGCGATGGCTCCGCCCTTCCAATTCGACAAGACCAACATCGAGAAGTTCTCCAAGATCTACTGATCCTGGACCGACGGCGCTGCCCCCTCATCCGGCCGCTTCGCGGCCACCTTCTCCCCGGCGGGGAGAAGAGCCTGGAGCCAAGCTCGCAAACCTCCTCTCCCCTCGGGGAGAGGTCGGCCGAGCGAAGCGGGGGTCGGGTGAGGGGGAGGCGACACGCAAGCGATTCACTGGGCTTGATACGACTATGGATACGACGGCCCATCACGGCAAAGCAGACGAGCGGCTCGCAACCTCGGCCCCCCGCTTGACGCTCGCGGGCATCTCGAAAAGCTTCCCGGGCGTCCGCGCCCTGCACAATGTCAGCCTGTCGCTCTACCCGGGGCAGGTGACGGCGCTGATCGGCGAGAACGGCGCCGGCAAGTCGACGCTGGTCAAGATCATGACCGGCATTTACCAGCCCGATTCCGGCGAGATCGGCATCGACGGCCAGGCCACCACGCTGCCCAGCGCGCACGCAGCATTCGGCCACGGCATCACCGCCATCCACCAGGAAACCGTGCTGTTCGACGACCTTTCGGTGGCCGAAAACATCTTCCTCGGCCACGCGCCGCGCACCCGCTTCGGCACCATCGACTGGCCCACGATGCGCAGCAATGCCCGCGAGGTGCTGGAGACGATGCGCGCCGGCCATATCGACGCCGACGCGCGCCTGAAGGACCTCGGCATCGCCAACAAGCACCTGGTTGCGGTGGCGCGCGCGATGTCGATCGATGCGCGCATCGTCATCATGGACGAGCCGACCGCGGCGCTTTCGATGAAGGAGATCGAGGAGCTTTTCCTTTTGATCGAATTCCTGAAGAGCGACGGCAAGGCGGTGCTCTTCATCAGCCACAAGTTCGACGAGATCTACCGCATCGCCGACCGCTACACCGTCTTCCGCGACGGCGAGATGGTCGGCGAAGGGCTGCTCAAGGACACCGGCCAGAACGAGATCGTGCGCATGATGGTCGGCCGCAACGTCGACCATATCTTCCCGCAGCGCGAGCCGAAGATCGGCGCGCCGGTGCTGTCGGTTTCGGGCCTGTCGCATCCGACCGAGTTCGACAACATCGGCTTCGAGCTGCGCAAGGGCGAGATCCTCGGCTTCTACGGGCTCGTCGGCGCCGGGCGCAGCGAGGTCATGCAGGCGATCGCCGGCATCACCCGCACCAGCCGAGGCACTATCTCGTTGGACGGTACATCGATCGCGCCGAAATCGGCCGCGGATTCGATCGGGGCCGGCATCGTCTATGTGCCGGAAGAGCGCGGCAAGCAGGGCGTTGTCATCGGCCTGCCGATATTCCAGAACGTATCCCTGCCCTCGCTGGCGCGCACCTCGAAATCCGGCGTGCTGAGGCTGGCGGAAGAGTTCTCGCTCGCCCGTTCCTACACCGAGCGGCTGGACCTGCGCGCCTCATCGCTCAGCCAGGATGTCGGCACGCTTTCCGGCGGCAACCAGCAGAAGGTGGTCATCGCCAAATGGCTGGCCACAGCGCCCAAGGTCATCATCCTCGACGAGCCGACCAAAGGCATCGACATCGGCTCCAAGGCCGCCGTGCATGGCTTCATGGCCGAGCTGGTCGCGCAGGGGCTTTCGGTGATCATGGTGTCGTCGGAGCTGCCGGAAATCCTCGGCATGTCGGACCGTGTCGTCGTCATGCGAGAGGGCCGCATCGCCGCGACCTATGACAACAAGGGCCTCGACGCCGAGACGCTGGTTCGAACCGCAGCGGGAATCGCGGCATGAAGAGCTTCCTCAAATACCGAGAAATCTGGCTGCTCGCCGGCATCGTCGTGCTGATCGGACTGATCTCGACGCGCTTCCCCGGCTTCGCCGATCCGGCCAATCTGCGCCAGGTGTTCAACGACACATCGATCCTGATGATCCTGGCGCTGGGACAGATGGTGGTGATCCTGACGCGCTCGATCGACCTCTCGATGGCGTCCAATCTCTGTTTCACCGGCATGGTAGTGGCGATGCTCAACGCCGCGCATCCGGCGATCCCGATCCCGGTGCTGATCGTCATCGCGCTCGCCGTCGGGCTGGTGCTTGGCGCGATCAACGGTTTCCTGGTGTGGCGGCTGAACGTTCCCTCGATCGTGGTGACGCTCGGCACCCTCACCATCTATCGTGGCGCCACCTTCGTCGTCTCCGGCGGCGCCTGGGTCAATGCCGACCAGATGAGCCCCGACTTCATCAATTTCCAGCGCGCCGCCTTCCTCGGCCTTCCAGTGCTGTCCTGGATCGCCATCATCGTGATCGCGCTGTTCTTCCTGGTGATGACGCGGACCGCGATCGGCCGCTCGATCTACGCCATCGGCGTCAACCCCACCGCCTCGGTCTATGCCGGCATCGATGTCGGCCGCACCAAATTCATCGTCTTTTGCATTTCCGGCATGATCGGCGGGCTTGCTGGCTACCTCTGGATCTCGCGCTATGTGATCGCTTCGGTCGAGGTCGCCAACGGCTATGAGCTCAACATCATCGCCGCCTGCGTCATCGGCGGCATCTCGATCGCCGGCGGCATCGGCTCGGTCGGCGGCGCAGTGCTGGGCGCGCTGTTCCTCGGCATCATCTCCAACGCGCTGCCGGTCATCAACATCTCGCCCTTCTGGCAGATGGCGATCTCGGGCAGCGCCATCATCCTGGCCGTGGTGCTCAACGCGCGCGGCGAGCGCCGGCAGGGCCGCATCATCCTGAGAAAGGCGGAAGCGGCATGACCGACACCCCTGCCCCGCGCCACATCCCCGACCGGCTCGACAAGCCGCTTTCCTCGGCGATCTTCTCCTGGGAGGCGCTGCTGGTCGTCATCGCGGTCGCCATTTTCGCGGTGAACAGTTTTGCTTCGCCCTATTTCCTCGACCCGTGGTCGCTGTCGGACCTGACCTTCAACTTTACGGAAAAGGGGCTGATCGCGCTTGCGATGGCGCTGCTGATCATCTCCGGCGAGATCGATCTGTCGGTCGCCGCGATCGTGGCTTTGGCCTCGACCATGATGGGCATGGCGGTGCAGGCCGGCGCCGGCACGCCGGTGCTGGTGGCGATCGGCATTGCCGTCGGCCTCGCCTGCGGCGCCTTCAACGGGCTGCTCGTCACGCGGCTCGGCCTGCCGTCCATCGTCGTCACCATCGGCACGATGAGCCTGTTTCGCGGCATCGCCTTCATCATCCTCGGCGACCAGGCCTACAAAGGCTATCCGGAAAGTTTTGCGTTCTTCGGCCAGGGCTATGCCTGGTGGGTCTTCTCGTTCGAGCTGGCGCTGTTCCTCGTCGCGGCGCTGATCTACTGGTTCGTGCTGCACCGCACGAGCTTCGGCCGCCGCGTCTTCGCCATTGGCAACAATCCGGTCGCCTGCCAGTTTTCCGGCGTGCGGGTCGACCGTATAAAATTCATCCTGTTCTGCCTGACCGGGCTGATGTCGGGCATCGCTTCGGTGCTGATCACCTCGCGGCTCGGATCGACGCGACCGTCGATCGCGCAGGGTTATGAGCTCGAAGCGATCACCATGGTGGTGCTTGGGGGTGTGTCGATCCTCGGCGGCGCCGGCAGCATCCTTGGCGTCGTGCTGGCCGCCTTCATCATGGGGCTGGTGACGTTTGGGCTTGGTTTGCTCAACGTGCCGGGCATCGTCATGTCGATCTTCATCGGCTTGTTGCTGATCATCGTCATTGCATTGCCGATCGTCTGGCGGCGGCTGCGTGAAGGACGCTTCGCCTGATGGAGAAATACGCCTTCAAGATGAAGCTCAATCCCGGCATGAAGGCCGAGTACAAGCGCCGCCATGATGAGATCTGGCCTGAGCTGGTTGCACTTCTGAGAGAGGCCGCCGTCTCCGATTATTCGATCCATCTCGACGAGGAGACTAATATCCTGTTCGGGGTGCTGTGGCGCCGCGATGACCATGGCATGGCCGACCTGCCGAAGCACCCGGTGATGCAGCGCTGGTGGGCGCGTATGGCCGACCTCATGGAGACCAAGCCCGATAACGAGCCGGTGGCGGTGCCGCTCGAAACAATGTTCCATATGGCATGATCGTCGCCGTCATCGATATCGGCAAGACCAACGCCAAGGTGGCGCTGGTCGATCTCGCGACATTGAGCGAGATCGCGCTGCGCCGTATCGCCAACGCGCCGGTGCGGCAGGCGCCCTACCCGCATCACGATGTCGAGGCGCTGTGGACGTTCATCCTGAACAGCCTAGCCGATCTCAACCGCGAACGGCGCATCGATGCGATCTCGATCACCACGCATGGCGCGACCGGCGCGCTGGTCGGCGCCGCCGGCGAACTGGCGCTGCCGGTTCTCGACTACGAGTTCGACGGCCCCGACCAGCTTGCGGCCGACTACGATGCTGTTCGTCCGCCCTTCGCCGAGACCGGCACGCCGCGGCTGCCGATCGGCCTCAATCTCGGCGCGCAGTTCTTCTGGCAGCAGAAGCGCTTCCCGCCGGAATTCGCACGAGCCGCCGCAATGCTGATGTATCCGCAATACTGGGCGCTGCGGTTGACCGGCGTCGCCGCCAATGAGGTGACGTCGCTCGGCTGCCACACCGATCTGTGGAATCCCTGGACATCCGACTATTCCTCGCTGGTCGACAGGATGGGCTGGCGCCGGTTGATGGCGCCGGTGCGGCAGGCCAAGGACCGGCTTGGCCCGATCCTGCCAACGATTGCGCAACGGACGGGGCTCGCCCCACAGACCCCGGTTTTCTGCGGACTGCACGATTCCAACGCCTCGCTGCTGCCGCACCTGCTGTCCGACGCGCCGCCCTTCTCCGTCGTCTCGACCGGCACATGGGTGGTGTCGATGGCCGTGGGCGGCCGGAAGGTCGAGCTCGATGCGGCGCGCGACACGCTGGTCAATGTCAACGCGCTGGGCGATCCGGTGCCGTCTGCGCGGTTCATGGGGGGACGCGAGTTTTCGCTGCTGACCGAGGGCCAGCCGCAGGAGTGGAGCGATGACGATGTCGCCGCCGTGCTGGCGCGCCAGGTTCAGCTTCTGCCTTCGACGCAGCAGGGTTCCGGACCCTTTCCGCATCGCGCCGCGCAGTGGGTCAATGCCGGGGGCTTGAGCCCCGGGCAACGCTTCGCCGCCATCTCGTTCTATCTCGCGCTGATGAGCGCGACCTGCCTGGAATTGATCGGCGGCGATGGGCCGACAACCGTCGAGGGACCATTCGCGCGCAACCCGCTTTTCATCAAAATGCTGGCGGCGGCGACGGGCCGATCCGTCGTCGCGTCGGAGACCTCGACCGGGACCAGCATCGGCGCCGCGCTGTTGGCGTCGGATGGCATTGACACAGCAAGCAAGGGCGAACAAACGGAACCACAAGCGGAACCGGTCTGGGGCGACTACGCAGAGGCGTGGCGGCTGGCCGTCTAGACGTAGCCCTTTTTCTGAGAGTCCGGTGCTGCCCCTCATTGCCCTGCCGGGCATTTCTCCCCGTATAGTGACGGGGAGAAAGACGCTGTTGTCCCGGCCTTCGCCAATTTTCGACGCACAGAATGGGCGCCGGCGGCGCGGCTGTCCAGCGGATAGATGGGTAACACTTTGAACCGGATACATAGGTAACAGTTTTCTCTCCCTATGATGCGGTCGCCGCAGCGCCAAGCGGTCGGCTTGGCGCGGCGCTGCGGCGAACCAGTTTCATG
>NZ_RZSA01001870.1:0-391 GCF_003998075.1 Mesorhizobium sp. M2A.F.Ca.ET.037.01.1.1
CCTACATCTTTCGCAGATCGGTTTCGACCATCGCCGTCATGGCGATGGTCGGGATCTTGGTCTTCCTGCTTCTCAGGCTGGCGCCCGGCGACCCGGCGGCCCTGATCGCCGGTGACACGGCCACACCACAGATGATCGCCAACATCCGCGAGCAAATGGGGCTGAACGATCCCCTGCCGGTTCAGTTCGTACGTTGGGTGCGGGACATGCTCGGCGGCGATTTCGGCAACTCGATCTTCGCCGGGCGACCGGTACTCGAGCTGATCTCGCAGCGGCTTGAACCGACCCTTTCCCTGTCTACCCTGACGATGATCCTGTCGGTGACGGCCGGGGTCTCTTTCGGCATCCTTGCCGCGTGGCGAACGGGCGGGCTCATCGACCGCCTCCTCAC
>NZ_RZSA01001871.1:0-391 GCF_003998075.1 Mesorhizobium sp. M2A.F.Ca.ET.037.01.1.1
CATAGCCCTGCGCATATTCGGCCGCGTAGGCTCGCCGGGCGGCTTCGCGCAACTGCTGCGCATCGTGCCTCGCCTCGTCGAGAAAGGCGTGCCCATCCTGCCAGGCGCGCGCTTCCGCGGCGCGCAGGATGCGCGCAGAAGGGCGTCTCGGCATGGCGTCGATCGCTTTGCCCGGTTCGATCATCTCGTCTCGCTCATCGCTCGTCGAACAATCGCCGGACCGGCAGCGGCAAATGCTTCGGCCGCCGCTGCGTCGACAGACCCGTGCGGCATCAGCTTGAGGCGAACCCGCATGCTCGTCTCGCCGGGCATCGCCTGACACCACGCGCCAAGGCAGCTCAGCCCATCGGCATAGACGCGATCGTGAATATCTTCCAAGGGCTGCAAGGAC
>NZ_RZSA01001872.1:0-391 GCF_003998075.1 Mesorhizobium sp. M2A.F.Ca.ET.037.01.1.1
TTGTGAGCGCTTCACTCTGGTCGTGGGTGACGAAGACCATTGTTGTTCCAAGAGATTTTTGTAGGCGCTTCAGTTCGAGCTGCATGTGCTCTCGAAGTTGCTTATCAAGCGCACCAAGCGGTTCATCCATTAGAATTACACTTGGGCGGAACACAAGCGCACGCGCCAGTGCAACCCGCTGCTGTTGACCGCCGGACAGCTCGTGAGGCATGCGGCCCCCATATTCACCGAGCTGAACAAGATCGAGTGCCGCGGCGACACCGGCTTGAATGTCGTAGCCGGATATTCCGCGCATCTTCAACGCAAACGCCACGTTCTGGAAAACGGAGAGATGAGGAAACAGCGCGTAGTTCTGGAATACAACTCCGATGTTGCGCCTGTGGACTGGTAG
>NZ_RZSA01001873.1:0-390 GCF_003998075.1 Mesorhizobium sp. M2A.F.Ca.ET.037.01.1.1
TGCTATCAGCTCGCTCCGAACCGAGTTGACAGCGGCGCGCGAAGAAAATCAGGTGCGCACTGCGGAGGTCGCCAATCTCCTTGAACAGCAGTCTGCGACGAGTGCGATCCTCAGGGTGATCGCTGCATCACCGACCGACATCCAACCGGTCCTGAATGCGGTCGCGGAAAACGCCGCACAACTCTGCGACGCCTATGACGCGGCGATCTTTCTGCGGCAAGGGGAATCGCTGGCCATTGGCGCACACCACGGGCCGATCCCCATCGACTTCGCCACTTTTCCGATCACGCGGGAGTGGGTCACCGGCCGCGCGGTGATCGATCGGAGGCCGATCCACGTGCATGATCTGCTCGCGCTGGAGGGCGAATTCCCTGCAGGCCGATCGATGGC
>NZ_RZSA01001874.1:0-389 GCF_003998075.1 Mesorhizobium sp. M2A.F.Ca.ET.037.01.1.1
CCACTCCTTCCTGTGGCAACGCTGGTGTGTGGAAGCCTTGAAGGAAGGCATCGGCCAGGCCTTCACCGGCACCTCCAACGTCCTGCTTGCCATGGACAACGACCTCGAGGCGCTCGGCACCAACGCGCATGAGCTGCCGATGGTGTTTGCCGCCCTCGCTAATTCGGAAGAGGAGCTCAAGCAGTCGCCCTACAAGGTGCTGCAGGACTGGCAGCGCTACTATGGCGGCAATTTGCTGATCGTGCTGCCGGACGCGTTCGGCACCGCATCCTTCCTGCGTGACGCGCCGGACTGGGTCGCCGACTGGACCGGCTTCCGCCCCGACAGCGCGCCGCCGATCGAGGGTGGCGAGAAGATCATCGAGTGGTGGCGCGAGAGGGGCAAGGACC
>NZ_RZSA01001875.1:0-388 GCF_003998075.1 Mesorhizobium sp. M2A.F.Ca.ET.037.01.1.1
CGCCGGCAAACTCCTGGCCGGCGCCGAGGCGGAGCTTCTCGACTTCCTTGGCAAAAGACCGTTCGGCCATGGTGGCCTCCTTCCGTTGCCGCCGGCATCCGGCGGCGCGTACGTCTAGATGTCGTGCTTGCGGATGTTCTTGAGCATCTTCTGCAGTATGGCGATCAGGGCCGCGTATTCGGCGTCGTCGACGCCGTCGAACATGGCCTCGAAGGCATCGTGCATGGCCGGCCAGGCGCGGGTGAACAGAGCCCGGCCGTCATCGGTCAGGAACACATGGCGGAAGCGGCTGTCGGAGACACCCTGCTCGCGCCGCACCAGGCCCTGCCCCTCCAGCGTGTCGAGCGTCCGACTCAAGGTCGACTGCTCGATCACCGTGTAGACCGAG
>NZ_RZSA01001876.1:0-388 GCF_003998075.1 Mesorhizobium sp. M2A.F.Ca.ET.037.01.1.1
TTTGTCGGAGAACCTCGACCGCCTATACGAGGCCTTTCGGCAGGATTCCACGCAACTGAGAGAGGAACCGTAACCGCAAAAGAAAAAGGCCCCCGAAACGAGTTCCGGAAGCCCTTCTCCTAGATTGAGCACCTAGAGAATCGCACTTCCGCGAATCACAGTCAAGAGTCCCGCACGGGTCAAGACGTCGTTTTCGGCGCGCTGGCTTCTTTTGCCTAGCGATAGGTGAAGAAAAATGCAGACGCATATTGCAACGACGCCTTTTGGGCGGCGGCCGATGACGCTTGCCATGATGGCAAATCAGGCCGTGGCGAACGCTATGCCGAAAGGCGCACGCGTTCAGAAATGGCATGTCTTCAAATCTATCCGTGAGGCCAAGGATCTGATC
>NZ_RZSA01001877.1:0-387 GCF_003998075.1 Mesorhizobium sp. M2A.F.Ca.ET.037.01.1.1
CGATGGCATCGCCCATCATCCAGGCGAGATGCGCCATCAAAAGCACCTTCAACGCCACCAGGGCGGTGCCGAAGATGGTGTCGCGCGCCAGCGCCGAGAAATGGCCGCGCGGCGTCTGGTCGCCGCTCTTGGGCAGGATGCCGTTGACGATGTCGAAGGTCGGCGCCATGAACAGGCTGAGGATCAAGAGCGCCTGCCATTGCGCGGCCTGCGTGAAGGGCAGCAGCGTCCAACCGGCGATCGCCGCCATCACCCAGAAGATCGGGGTGAGCGAGCGGCGCAGATTGTCGACCATCTTCCAGCGCGACAGCGCCGGCACGCCGGAGCGCGGGTCGAGGATGAAGCCGAGAAGCTGCCAGTCGCCCCGCGCCCAGCGATGGTGGCGCG
>NZ_RZSA01001878.1:0-386 GCF_003998075.1 Mesorhizobium sp. M2A.F.Ca.ET.037.01.1.1
TGGCCTGAGGGTTTGTAGTAGCGGCGCGCACCGCCGCCATCGCCTGCCTGACCGCCGCTTCGTCGAAGGGTCGGGCCTGCTCGGCCGCCGCAAGGTCGGCCCGCGCAGCGCGCAGCTGCCGCAGCGCCTCGAACGTGCGGCCGCGGTTGTCGCGCATGACCGCGCGGAACTCCTTGCGCACCTCCGGCGAGTAGGCGCCCGCGACCTCCGCCAGCAGCCCGCGCGCGACGGCCGCCTGGCGCAGGCCATGCGCGGCATAGCCGATGAAGAAGAAGTTGAGCGCGAGCGAAAGGGCAAGCACAACCAGTACCACCGCCCAGATCCATGAACGACCGGTCATAGCGCGTCTCCCTCGCCCGCATCGCCGGCGATAGGCGGTCCACCGT
>NZ_RZSA01001879.1:0-384 GCF_003998075.1 Mesorhizobium sp. M2A.F.Ca.ET.037.01.1.1
GGCCATGCAGCGCGCGCTCGGATCCTCGCCGGTCAGCGAGGCGTTGCGCCAGCTTTGAGCCGCTGGAGACGTAATCACCCGCTATTGAACATCTGACTTTTTATCGATAGCGATGTGCGCATTGGCACAGAGGCCGGGAGAAGCGCGTGGCGCAAACCAGACTTATGATTTTCGACTGCGACGGCGTTCTCGTCGACAGCGAGCCGCTCGCCGCCAAGGCTTACGAGCGCGTCTACGAGAAGCACGGCATGCCGGGCGTGCATGGCGGCATCATCGCGCAATGCATCGGCATGAAGCAGGCCGACATCATCGTGAAGATCAAGGAACTGACCGGCCACCAGTTCCCCCCGGCGGCCGATGGCGACATCTGGGCCGAGACCAAGC
>NZ_RZSA01000187.1:0-8467 GCF_003998075.1 Mesorhizobium sp. M2A.F.Ca.ET.037.01.1.1
CCCCGGCAACCCCGGAAGCCGCCAGGGCACAGCTCTTTGCGGCGCTGGAGCGGATGGTGGGCTTCGTCATCGTCAGTCCGCAAGCGGGCGAGATCGTACAATTCGTACTTCGCGAGCTCTCGCATCCGACCGCCGCGCTCGACCGCATCTATGCCGGCGTCTTCGAGCCGACGCACCGGCGGCTGTGCCAGATCTGGGAGCAGGCGACCGGCGAACCGGCCGAGAGCGAGGCAACCCGGCTCACCGTTTTCACCATGATCGGCCAAGTCATCTATTTCCGCATCGGCCGCGAAGCGGTGATGCGCCGGATGGGCTGGCGCGAGATCGGCGAGAAAGAGGCCGCCAAGGTGGTGGCGGTCACGACCGGCAATCTCAGGGCAATGCTAGCGGCGCGCGATGCGCCCGCCGGCAAGAAGGGCAAATCATGAGCTTTCTCTGTTCGTTGCCGCTCGCGGCCCAACTGTTCGGCGCCTGCGCGCCGGCGGCACCCCTCGCCGTCGGCTATGTCGAAGGCGAATATGTGCTGATGGCGCCGATCGAAGTGGCCCAGGTGGCGACGGTGACGGTGAGGCGCGGCGACCGCGTCGAGACCGGCGCGGCGGTGGCGACGCTGGAAGATGCCGATGCCAAAATCGAGGTGGCGCAGGCCGAGGCCGCGCTTGCCCAGGCACAGGCGCAGCTTGCCGACCTGCAGGTCGGCAAGCGTTCGGAAGAGATCGCCGTGCTGAAGGCCGAGGTCGACATGGCAAAAGCCCAGGCCGCCGACGCCAAGCGCAAATATGACCGCGCCAGCGACCTCTACAAGCGCGGCACCGGCACGCAGGCCGACTACGACACCGCCTCGGCCTCGCTGGAGACGGCCAACGCGCAGGTCGGCCAGGCGGAAGCCAATCTCGCCGTCGGCAACCTGCCGGCGCGGCCCGAGACGATCAAGGCCGCCGACAACCAGGTCAAGCAGGCGCAGTCGGCCCTGCGGCAGGCTGAGTGGCGGTTGTCGAAGCGGGTGCTGATGGCGCCCTCGCCCGGACGCGTCAACGACGTGATCCGCAATCCCGGCGACACGGCCGGGCCGACCGCACCGGTGATCTCGATGCTGCCGGACGGCGCCGTGAAGCTCAGCGTCTATGTGCCCGAAAGCGCGTTCTCGTCGGTCAAGGTCGGCACCGCGCTCAGCGTCCATTGCGATGGCTGCGGGGCAGGGCTGAAGGCGCGCGTCAGCTATGTCTCGCCCGATCCCGAATTCACACCGCCGGTGATCTACTCGCTCGAGAACCGGCAGAAGCTGGTCTATCTCGTCGAGGCGCGGCCGGAGGGCGATGCCGGGCCGCTGCAGCCCGGCCAGATCGTCGATGTCGATCTCGCGGATATGGGGCAATGAACGCCATCGACGTCCGCGGCCTGGTCAAGCGCTTCGGCGACAAGACGGTCGTCGACCATGTGACGATGACGGTCGCCGAAGGCGAGATCGTCGGCTTCCTCGGGCCGAACGGCTCGGGCAAGACGACGACCATCCGCATCATGTGCGGGCTGCTCACGCCGGACGAGGGCGACGGCACGGTGCTGGGCTTCGACATCCGCACCGACGCGCTCAGGATCAAGCGTGAAGTCGGCTACATGACGCAGAAATTCTCGTTCTACGAGGATCTGACGATCGGCGAGAACCTCGAATTCGTGGCGCGGCTCTACCAGCTGAAGCCGGTCGAGCACTATGTGGCGAGGACATTGGAAGAGCTCGGCCTGGCGAGCCGCCGCAACCAGCTGGCCGGCACGCTTTCCGGCGGCTGGAAGCAGCGGCTGGCGCTGGCGGCCTGCATCATGCACAAGCCGAAGCTGCTTCTGCTCGACGAGCCGACGGCCGGCGTCGATCCCAAGGCGCGGCGCGAGTTCTGGGACGAGATCCATCGCCTGGCCGGCGGCGGGCTCACCGTGCTCGTCTCCACCCATTACATGGACGAGGCCGAGCGCTGCCACCGCATCAGCTACATCTCCTACGGCAAGATGCTCGCCGCCGGCACGGTCGACGAGGTGGTGAGGAATGCCGGGCTGACCACGTTCGTGCTGCATGGGCCGGGGCTCGACCAGGTCGCCCAGGCGCTGCAGGGGCGGCCCGGCGTCGACCAGGTGGCGCCGTTCGGCGCGACACTGCACGTCGTCGGCTCCGACAAGGCAGCGTTGGAAAAGGCGCTGGCCGACGTCGAGAAGGAGCACAAGGACGTGACGGTGACGCCGGGCGAGACCAGCCTCGAGGATGTGTTCATCCAGTTCATGTCCGGCTCGAAGGACAATATGGCATGAACGCGGTCTTTTCCTTCGCCAGGCTGGGCGCGCTGCTCACCAAGGAGTTCATCCAGATGCGGCGCGACCGCATCACCTTCGCCATGATGCTGGGCGTGCCGCTGATGCAGCTCGTGCTGTTCGGCTTTGCGATCAACAACGACCCGAAGAGCCTGCCGGCGGCCCTGGTGGCGACCAGCAGCGATCCCTACACGCGGGCGATGGTCTCGGCGCTGCAGACCACCGGCTACTACCGCTTCGACCATGTCGCGCAAAGTGCCGCGCAAGCCGAGTTCCTGATGGCGCGCGGCGACGTCTCCTTCGTCGTCACCATTCCCGCCGATTTCGCGCGCCGCGTCGAGCGCGGCGACAACCCGCAGATCCTGATCGAAGCCGACGCCACCGACCCGTCCGTCGCCAGCGGCGCCATCTCCACGCTCAGCACCGTTGCCGGCCAGGCGCTGCTGCGAGCCCAGGGCACCCAGGACGCGGCCAGGGAAGCGGCGCGCGGCCAGCTCGATGTTGTCGTGCACCGGCGCTACAATCCGGAAGGCGTCTCGCAATACAACATCGTGCCCGGCCTGCTCGGCGTAATCCTGCAGATGACCATGGTGATGATGACGGCGATGGCGCTGACCCGGGAAACCGAGCGCGGCACGATGGAAAACCTTCTGGCCATGCCCTCGAGCCCGCTCGAGATCATGCTGGGCAAGGTGCTGCCTTACCTGGTGGTCGGCGCGGTGCAGGTGGTGGTGGTGCTGGTGGCGGCGAAGCTGCTGTTCGGCATCCCCTTCGTCGGCAGCCTGACGCTGCTGCTCTCCTCGGTGCTGGTCTTCGTGCTTTCGCTGGTGCTGCTCGGCTACACGATCTCGACCATGGCCCGCTCGCAGATGCAGGCCATGCAGCTGACCTTCTTCTTCTTCCTGCCCTCGCTGCTGCTCTCCGGCTTCATGTTCCCCTATCGCGGCATGCCGGGATGGGCGCAGAGCCTTGGCGAGATCTTTCCGCTGACGCATTTCCTGCGCATCACCCGCGCGGTCATGCTCAAGGGCGCCGAGCTGCCGGCGGTGGCGACGGAAATCGGCTGGCTGGCGGTGTTCGTGGCGCTGTTTGCCGGGGTCGCGCTGGTGCGGTTCAGACGGACGCTGGATTGATAGGCACCGCCGGCGCGGTAGCCGAGACTATAGAGTGCATCGCCTGTGACGGGCCAATTCAGGTTGATAGATGCTGCGGGGCAAACTTCATATCCTTCCTTTGATCACGGGCAAGAAAGACATGCCCTTGCGTGTCGGAGCCGATCTCGGCCCAGTCCAGAAGCACCTTGGCTTCCCGAAATGGCTGTATGTCTATCAGAATCAGCCCTGCGGCTTTCTTCTTGGCTATGGCGACCTGGAGATCGACATTCTGACCCGCCGGAATCGGGCTCGCGTCAACCGCATCAGCATCAAGCTGTGGCACATGCCGGACGTCGCCAAGTCTTTACCTTTGAAGTGGAGCGGAAACAGCCAAATCGATCTCGATGGCTTCAGCCCAGCCATGAGACTTTCCTCCGCCAAGGCGCTGCTTACTGATCTCGGCCTTCACAGCGAAGAGTACCAAGTCGACAGTGCCTCCGAAACAGTGCGCCGCCTTGTGCTTCCCCATACGGAATTGCATTTCTTCCGAGGACCGGAAGAACCGATCCTTATGGAGATCCACTTCCTGACCTCAGAGGAAATCCGGCGAACCAAAGGTGATTGGGCCTTTTGAGCCACACAAGCTGAAGGCCTGACGCTTGTGGTAGGCGCAACAGTCCTACGCGGCCGTCATGATCTCGGCATAGGTACCGAAATCGACATTGCCGCCGGACAGGATCACGGCGACGCATTTGCCGGCGAGGTCGATCTCGCCGGAGGAGAGCGCGGCAAACGCGACGCAGCCGCCGGGCTCGACCACAAGCTTGAGATGGGCCATGGCGTCCCGCATCGCCTGGGCAGCGGCTTCGTCGGACACCGCGATGGCGCCGGCGAGATTTTTGCGGTTGATCTCGAAGGTGATGGCGCCGGGCTCGGCGGTGAGCAGCGCGTCGCAGATCGAGCTGTGGCCGGGATCGTTCGCGACCCGCTCGCCCTTGGCGAGCGAGCGGCGCGTGTCGTCGAAATGCTCCGGCTCGACCGCCCAGACCTGCGTATTGGGCGAGGCGTCCTTGACCGCGACGGAGATGCCACTCGAAAGGCCGCCGCCGCCGCAAGGGATGACGACGGCGTCGAGCGCCACGCCCAGCGCCTTGGCCTGCCGCATCAATTCCAGCCCGATCGTGCCCTGGCCGGCGATGATGGCCGGATCGTCGAAGGGCGGCACCAGCGCCATGCCTTGTTCGATATAGGGGCGCACGACCGTCATGCGATCCTCCTTGAAACGGTCGAACGTCACCACCTCGGCGCCCATCCTGCGGACATTGCCGATTTTCATCGCCGGCGCGTCGGCCGGCATGGCGATCACCGCCTTGACGCCGAACAGGGCGGCCGACGCCGCCACGCCCTGCGCATGGTTGCCGGACGAGAAGGCGACGACGCCGCGGCTGCGCTCTTCCTCGCTTAGCGTCGACAATTTGTTATAGGCGCCGCGGATCTTGAAGGAGCCGGTGCGCTGCAGCGTCTCCGGCTTGAACAGGATGCGGCCGCCATGGCGCCTGTTGATCTCCGGCGATTCGATCAGCGGCGTTTCGACGATCAGGCCGGAAAGCCGCTCGGCGGCGGCGCGGATGTCGGATATGCCGGGCAGGGTGGTCATGGCGGGCCTTGCGAAAGAACGCGATCGCCCCTGGTGCACGCAAAAGGCCGGCGCGCGCCAACGAAAAAATGTGACGGGGACAAGGTTTGGCGGTGGTGCGCTGGCGCGCCTTCACCTTCGTCGGGAGTTTTGGCTACCGCCAATCGCAAAAGGCTGATGCTGTCCCGGGTCGCTGGGCTTGTCTTGATACTGGACGAGAAAGCGCTGTGGCTGAAAGTGGCGCCGGGCGGAGCGGGCGCTGTTGGCGCGACCTATGCGATTAGCCGAGTCGCCTATTCCTTCGTCACACTCGGGCTTGACCCGAGTATCCATGCCTTGACCTTTGCGGTACGCGCGACGGTGCAGAATTCTGTAACCGCTGCAACGCCTTAGCGTCACGGCATGGATCGGGAATGTGGCCACGGCCAATCGCGGTCCTTGCGAACGCCCCGCTCACCCCAGCAGCGTTGGCGTCCGCTTCTTGCCGCCGAGCTTGCGCCAGGTGTTGAAGCGGTGGGTGGCGGCGGCGAAGGATATCTTCATCTGCTGGGAAACCGTGTAGCGCGACTTGCCTTCGTCGAACATGCGGTAGCAGCACTCCGCGCCCTCCTCGGTCAGCTTGCCGTCCGGCGTCTTGTTGTGCGGGTTGGCGGGATCGAATTTCTCGAGCTGTTCCTCGACCAGGCCCTTCAGGCGCCGCAGGTCGGCCTCGATGCTGGCGATGAGATCGAGCACCGGCTTGGCGTCGAATGCGTGCGGCGGCTTCTTCTCCGTCATTGCGTTGGTCTCCTTCGATTTCGGCTGTCGCGTCAATATAGGTTAACATTCGGCAATAATGAAGGGGCCGCTCCGAGCACGCCTGGTCATCCATTTTTGCGCGCGGCCCGTGGCCTTCGCAATTGACGTTGGGTGCTTGAAACCATAGTTTAGAATCATTCTAAACTAGAGTGATCCCATCATGCTTTCCCGTGTTTTCGGCTTCGGCCGCCGTTCCTTCGATTCGCTGTCGGAGCAGGAGATCCTGGCGCTGGCGATCTCCTCCGAGGAGGATGACGGGCGCATCTACCGCGCCTATGCCGATGGCCTGGCGCAGGACTTTCCGCAATCGGCCAAGGTGTTCGAGGCGATGGCCGAGGAGGAGGACGGCCACCGCGACTCGCTGATCGAGCTGCACCGCAAGCGATTCGGCGACCGCATTCCGCTGATCCGGCGCGAGCATGTCAGGGGCTATTACGAGCGCAAGCCGGACTGGCTGGTGCGGCCGCTCGGCATCGAGCATGTGCGCCGGCAGGCCGAGGACATGGAGCGGCAGGCCTACCGCTTCTATGTCGAGGCCGCCAAGCGCACCACCGACGCCTCGACGCGCAAACTGCTCGACGATCTCGCTCTGGCCGAGCAAGGCCATGAGAGCTCGGCGCACGAACTGGAGCAGCAGCACGTGCCGGGTGCGGTCAAGGAGGAGGAAGCGAGCGCCGAGCAGCGCCAGTTCATCCTCACCTATGTGCAGCCGGGGCTGGCCGGGCTGATGGACGGCTCGGTGTCGACGCTGGCGCCGATCTTCGCCGCCGCCTTCGCCACCCATGCGACTTTCCAGACGTTCCTCGTCGGCCTCGCCGCCTCGATCGGCGCCGGCATCTCCATGGGTTTCACCGAGGTCGCCTCCGACGACGGCAAGCTGTCGGGGCGCGGTTCGCCGCTCAAGCGCGGCCTGACCGTCGGCATCATGACGACGCTGGGCGGGCTCGGCCACGCGCTGCCTTACCTCATCCCCTATTTCTGGACGGCCACGATCGTCGCGGCGGTGGTGGTGTTCTTCGAGCTGTGGGCGATCGCCTTCATCCAGAACCGCTACATGCAGACGCCATTCTGGCGCGCCGCCTTCCAGGTGGTGCTGGGCGGCGCGCTGGTGTTCGGGGCTGGCGTGCTGATCGGGAACGCCTAGAGCAATTCCAGGAAAAGTGTGAGCGGTTTTCCGTCCGGAATTGCGTAAAAACAAGGAGGTAGAGCGGTTCGCCGTTTCCGTGAAACGGTGAAACGCGCTAAGCCGCGCCCTACTGCGTCAGCACCGTTTCCGAGGGGCGCTGGTTGTAGTCGCACTTGCCGGTGGTGGTGTAGAAGAAGTCGGCGTTGCTGACATCGGCGGGCACCGGGTTGCCGCCGTCTTCCCAAGCCTGGTAGCCGGGCTGGCCGCAGGGCACCGCGGTGAAGATGTTGACGGTCTTGCCGGTCGCCACCTCCGGCGTGTTGGTGGCGCTGGTGCCGATATAGAGCCGGTTCGAGGTGGCGGGGTCGTTCGATTTCAGCACCTTCGGGTTGCCCGACGGCACGTCCATCTCCAGATAGAGCTGGTCCATCTGGCTGACGTCGATCACCGCGCCGGCGCCATTGGCAGGATAAAAGGTGTCGGCGCAAGAATATCTGGTGCCGTATTGGTCGGTCTGGATCACCGATCCGGCGGGCAGGCTCTTCTGGAGGGACTTTAGTGTGCCGGTCGTGCACACCTGGCTTTGCACCACTGTGCTGGTGGAGCCGTTGACAGTGCTCACCGTGGTCGTGCCGTAGCCCTTCGGATCGCCATAGCCGTTATAGCTATAGCTGATCGTCATCAGCGGCTTGGCCACCGTGTCGCCGAACTTGGTGCCGTAGAGCGTCATGGTCTTTGCCCAGTAACCCGACACCTTCGTCACCTTGAAGGTGGACTGCACCAGCGCCGGCGTCTTGCGCACCGCGGAGCCGACGCCGACCTGCACCGTGTTGATCCGCGCGATCTGCATGAAATTGGTCGGCATCGGATAGCTGGCCGTGGCGGTGAAGGTCGCCGCGCCGAAACTGTCGA
This sequence comes from Mesorhizobium sp. M2A.F.Ca.ET.037.01.1.1, assembly GCF_003998075.1. Classification (NCBI taxonomy): domain Bacteria; kingdom Pseudomonadati; phylum Pseudomonadota; class Alphaproteobacteria; order Hyphomicrobiales; family Phyllobacteriaceae; genus Mesorhizobium; species Mesorhizobium sp. M2A.F.Ca.ET.037.01.1.1. The sequence continues at coordinate 7,862 of NZ_RZSA01000187.1, forward strand.
CATTGACGCTGGTGAGCGTCGCCGTGCCCTGGCCGCTATTGGCCGCATAGGCCTGCTGAAGCGCCGTCTGGCGGTCGGCCAGCGATGTCGTGGTCGGCAGCGTGGTGATCGAGATGATCGCCGCGTCGAGCGCGTTCTGCATGTCGCTGCGGGTCGTCACCGCCGAGGTGTAGTCGACCGAAAAGCCGACTGCCGTCACCAGCGGGATCGTCAGCAGCACCATCATCGGCATCATCGAGCCGTGGCAGTGCGCGAAAAATCGCCTCAACGCGCTGGCCACCGCGGCCAGGCTGAACTTTCGGGCGGAACGGGACATTTCAGGGCCTTCGTCGTCTTGGGCAGCAAGTTGGTCGGGCGCGAAGCATGCGCCAAAGCGGTGCATGAATATTTAAGCGGTTTTGAATGTTTCGTGAGCGGGACGTGATCTTCCCTTCCCCCCTTGTGGGGGAAGGTGGATCGGCGCGCAGCGCCGAGACGGATGAGGGGTGTTCCAGCGGAGTGAGACGCTGGCGAACTCCGACCGGATAAGTGGCGCCGCCAAGCTGGAGCACCCCTCATCCGTCGCCTTCGGCGACACCTTCTCCCACAAGGGGAGAAGGGGAAGAC
>NZ_RZSA01001880.1:0-382 GCF_003998075.1 Mesorhizobium sp. M2A.F.Ca.ET.037.01.1.1
CACCGACCATCCCAATCCGCGCATCCTGTCGGAGCTTACCGGCGCGGCGATGGCCGAGAAGGGCGTCAAGGTGTCGGTGGTGCGCTTGCCGCAGGTGCATGACACGGTGAAGCAGGGCCTGATCACGCCACTGATCGCCCAGACGCGCGCCAAGGGCGTGTCGGCCTATCTCGGCGAAGGCCGCAACCGGTGGTCGGCGGCGCATGTGCTCGATGTCGCCAAGCTCTACCGCCTGGCGCTCGACAAGCAGGAAGCCGGCGTGCGCTACAACGCCGTTGCCGAGGAAGGCATCCCGATGCGCGAGATCGCGGAAGTGATCGGCGCCGGCCTCAACGTGCCGGTGGTCTCGCTGTCGCAGGACGAGGCAGCGGACCATTTCGGG
>NZ_RZSA01001881.1:0-382 GCF_003998075.1 Mesorhizobium sp. M2A.F.Ca.ET.037.01.1.1
GCGCATCGCTGCGCAAGGTGCCCTTGTCGATGGCCACGGACTCGCGGCTGATCGTGCCGGAAAGATCGGCGGCGAGCTTCCCGGTCACCAGCGGCGCCAGCGTGGCGACGTCGGTCTTCAGCCCGGCGGCGGCAAGCTTGATGCTGACCGGTCCGCTGCGGTTTTCGATGTCGAAGCCGTCGGAATGGATCGCGCCGGTGATATTGTTGAGTTGGGTGCCGCCGACGGCGACCGAGGTGAGCGACGTGCCGATATCGACCATCGGCGCCTTGCCGTCGCCGAAGGCGCGCACCGTGGCCTTCTCGACGGCGACCAGGATCGGCACGGCGCTATTGCCGACATCGATGGTGACGGGCTTGTCCTTGGCGGCAAGCTCGACGGC
>NZ_RZSA01001882.1:0-381 GCF_003998075.1 Mesorhizobium sp. M2A.F.Ca.ET.037.01.1.1
CCATCAGCATCGGCATCGCCATCAGCGGCCCGACCGCCCGCCACAATCCGACGAGCCTGCTTCTCCAGGCGGACAAGGCGCTCTACGCCGCCAAGGCAGGCGGACGCGATGCCACGCGGCTGGCCGAGCCGGACGTCGGTTTCCAGCCGATCCCGCTTCCACGCAAGGCCTGACCAAGCGCGGCGAGAAAGGCCTCGAACAGGCGTCAATCGGCCTCGCCGCCCGAACCCTTGCCGCACTCGGCCAGAACCTTGCCGATCGCGGCGCCTGAGCCTTTCAGCGGAAACGTTGTCGCGCCATACTTGTCGGCGCTGACCGTCACCTCGCCCTTGCCGCGCAGCAGCGAAAGCAACGGGTCGGCGGGGCCGGGGAGCTCGGTGG
>NZ_RZSA01001883.1:0-381 GCF_003998075.1 Mesorhizobium sp. M2A.F.Ca.ET.037.01.1.1
GTGCTGGTGGTCGTGATCATGCGCATGGCCGTGGGCATGGTCGTGATGATCGTGCCCATGATGGTCATGGTCGTCCGGCTCGCACCAGGGCGCGTTCTCTTCCCAGGCCTCGTGGAAGCGCCGTGCCTTGAGAAGGTTTTCCGGCCGCAGTGTCTCTTTTGTCTCGCCCCAGGCAACAGGCTGGCGGGCAAGCAGCAAGGTCTCGGGGAAATTCTGTCGCACGAGATCGAGATCGTGGACGACGACCATGATCGTGCGCTCCTCGCCATGCCAGCGCTTGATGAGCTGGATCAGGTCGCCGACGGTCTTGGCGTCGACGGCGTTGAACGGCTCGTCGAGCAGGATGAGGTCGGCATCCTGCAACAGCACGCGAGCAAACAG
>NZ_RZSA01001884.1:0-318 GCF_003998075.1 Mesorhizobium sp. M2A.F.Ca.ET.037.01.1.1
GTCGGCGCCCAAGGACAACTGGTGAGGCGGCAGTGCGGCCCGCCACGGCAAGGAGGGTCGAATGCTGAAAGAATTCCAGGAGTTCATTTCCAAGGGCAATGTGATGGACCTGGCCGTCGGCGTCATCATCGGCGCCGCCTTCGGCAAGATCGTCGATTCCTTGGTCAACGACATCATCATGCCGATCGTCGGCGCGATCTTCGGCGGGCTGGACTTCAACAATTACTTCTTCGGGCTGTCCTCCAACGTCCATTCGGCAACGCTGGCTGATGCCAAGAAGGAGGGCGCGGTGTTCGCCTATGGCAGCTTCATGACCGT
>NZ_RZSA01001885.1:0-379 GCF_003998075.1 Mesorhizobium sp. M2A.F.Ca.ET.037.01.1.1
GCCCTTCAGCTTCGCAAGCGTGCCTGCATCCACGGCTTCGGTATCGACGGGCACGAAGGTTTGGCTCTTTCCGACAGGAACTGCCTCGGCGCCGAAAGACCGAAGGACCTGCACCAGCAATTCCGCCGCGACCGAACTGTGCTGGTAGACGCCGATTCTCATTCCGGATAGCGAATCCGGCCCCAAAATGCCGTTGGCGCGCTCTAGGTAGCCGGCAACGGCTTCATCGTGATGCGATGGCCAGGCCGTTTCGGCAGGCGCCGGCGGATCGTACACGTTTGACCTTTCGGCGACATACTGCGTTATCGCAGCCTCGTCCGCTTTGTCGATCTCGCCATTCGGGCGATAGAATTTGATGCCGTTGCGGTCGGCGGGAATA
>NZ_RZSA01001886.1:0-210 GCF_003998075.1 Mesorhizobium sp. M2A.F.Ca.ET.037.01.1.1
ATCTTGGCCGACACGCCGTAGACACGCGCCGCATGGGCTTTGGAGAAAGCGCCTTCTATCACCGACAGCGCCATCTCCTCTCGACGCAGCGGTGTGAGACGGGCATTCTTATGGATGTTCATTCGGATCCTCCGATGGATGCTGAAGCGTGGTAACTCCAGTCTCCTCGGTCCGGTCCGAATGGACAACCTCCCGAAAGCTCACAGCTAG
>NZ_RZSA01000188.1:0-8449 GCF_003998075.1 Mesorhizobium sp. M2A.F.Ca.ET.037.01.1.1
CGCCGGCACCGAGCGGCTGCATGGCATGCCGCCGGCGCTGGTGCTGGCGCGCTTCGCGCAGACGGTGGAAAAGGAACTCGGCATCACCGTCTCGGCGGGCCTTTCCTACTGCAAGTTCCTGGCCAAGATCGCCTCGGATTTCCGCAAGCCGCGCGGCTTTTCCGTGATCGGCGAAGCGGAGGCGCCGAGCTTTCTCGCCGCACAGCCAGTGACGCTGATCTGGGGCGTGGGCAAGGCTTTGGCCGCGACGCTGGAGCGCGACGGCATCCGCATGATCGCGCAATTGCAGCGCATGGAGCGCGGCGACCTGATGCGCCGTTATGGCGTCATGGGCGACCGGCTCTACCGGCTCTCGCGCGGCGAGGACGACCGCCCGGTCGACCCCGGCGGCGACGCCAAGAGCGTGTCGGCCGAAACCACTTTCGATAATGATATCGGCGCCCTGTCGGAACTGGTGCCGGTGCTGCGCGGCCTGTCGGAAAAGGTCTCGGCCCGGCTGAAGAAATCCGGCATTGCGGGGCGCACCGTGGTGCTGAAGCTGAAGACGCAGGATTTCAAGCTTCGCACCCGCAACCGCCAGCTCGGCGATCCGACGCGCCTTGCCGACCGCATCTTCCAGACCGGCCTCGACCTGTTGCGCCGCGAAGCCGACGGCACGAAGTTCCGCCTGCTCGGCATCGGCGTCAGCGATCTCTCCAATGACGACAAGGCCGACCCGCCCGACCTGGTCGACATCCAGTCGCGCAAGCGCGCGCTGGCCGAAGGCGCGATGGACACGTTGCGCGACAAGTTCGGCAGGAAAGCCGTCGAGACCGGCTATACATTCGGCAAGGGCCGCGCCGCCAATCCGCCCGAGCCGCTGGAGGATTGAGGTTTCGAGCAATTCCAGGAAAAGTGTGAGCGGTTTTCCGTCCGGAATTGCGTCAAAGCAAAGGTCAGTTGCGCTTCAGATCGATCCGGCTGGTCACCACCATCTTGCCGGTGGCCGGATCCATGTCGGTCACCGTCATGCGCATATTGTCCGGCCCGATCTTTTCAACCGTCAGCTCCGCGTCGCGGTCGCCATTGACGACTTTCGCCCAATGGATGTCGAGGTCGATCGCATCGCCCTTGCGGCTTCCGTTGAGCCCGGCGGGTCCGCTGCGCGAGCCGATATAGGTGCCGGTGTAGCTCGCCCCGCTGACCTTCAGGTCGGCGCGGATCTCGCGCGACATGATCAGCAGTGCGCGGCAGGTGCCATCAAGCGACAGCGAGTCCGCCGTCGCGTCCGAGGTGAAGGTGCAGTTGATGTTCATCACCGGCGTGTTCGTCCTGATCCTGAGCGTTCCCTTGCCGGAAAACTCACCCTGCAGCGTACGCAGGAAGGCCGCCTCATCGGCATGCGCGCCGGTCGCGCACAAAAGACAGGCGGCGGCCAGCAAGGCGGCGGTCGATTTCATCAAGATGTTCCCCTCTCGCGATCACTAGTACCATTCCAGGAAGAGTTTGAAACGGTTTGGCCGGCTCCTGCCGACGGAAGGCATGGGCTTAACGGATGCCCAGGCGTCAGGTTCCGCCGCGGCGATGACTGTTTTTTGACACGAATCCCTGGCCCAGTGGAATGACGCCGCTAACGGTTGCAGCCCAGGTCTGGGCTTGCGAGATAGAGGCCCAAATGGCACCCGCTCCCTCGATCCCCAAAGCCGCATTCTGGATGGCGCTGTCAATCGCCTCCTTCCTGGCGATGACCGTCGCCGGCCGCGCCACGACCAGCGATCTCAACGTCTTCCAGGTGCTGGAGCTGCGCTCGGTGATCGGTTTCTTCATCCTGCTGCCGCTGGTGATGACAAGCGGCGGTTTCCCGGCGATGCTCACGCAACGCCCGTTCACGCATATCGCCCGCAATGTCATCCACTATACCGGCCAGGCGGCGTGGCTCTATGCGCTGACGCTGATACCGCTCGCCGTGCTGATTTCCATTGAATTCACCACACCGATCTGGACGGCGGTTTTCGCGGTCGGTTTTCTTGGCGAACGGCTCTCCAAGCCCAGGCTGACGGCTATCGTGCTCGGCCTGATCGGGGTGATCATCATCGTGCGTCCAGGCGTCAGCTCGGTCAACCCGGGGCAGCTCATCGTGCTGGGCGCCGCGGTCTGCTTCGGCTGTTCGGTGGTCATGGTGAAATCGCTGACGAGGACAGACAGCGTCGTGCGCATTATCTTCTGGATGCTGATCATCCAGTCGGTGCTCGGCCTGCTGCCCGCGCTCTACGAGTGGCGCAACCCGCCGCTCGCGCTTTGGCCATGGATCGTGGTGATCGCTTTCACAGGCATGTCGTCACACTTCTGCATGGCGCGCGCACTGGCCTATGCGGACGCCACCCTCATCTCGCCGATGGATTTCCTGCGCGTACCGCTGTCGGCGTTTGTCGGCTGGCTGCTCTATCACGAACAGATCGACATCTTCACCGCCGGCGGCGCGGCGCTGATTCTGGCCGGCAACCTGCTCAATTTGCAGCGTAAGACGCCGAAGGAGGCCGAAGTCGCCCCCCCTAATTGGCCAACGTCCGTCATACCGGCGTCGTCAGGCCGCCGATTGGATGACGCTCGGCTCAGTCATAGACGCCTTCAAACAGAAGATCGTTGTCGCTACCGGGTTTGAAACGTCCGGCATAGAAACCGGTAGGCAACAGCAAAGCCTCGCCTGCTGGGTCGTGCAAGGTCACGGTCTTTGGTCCGGGCGAAAGTTGAAGTGGCGGTGCAAGCACCTTGCCGTCGACGTCGACCTGCCCCGACAGCTGAGTGCCATCTTTGTTGTAAAGCGCATAGCTTCCAGCGATCGGAACGTCGAAAATCTTGCGCTCGCCGGGCTGAAGGCGGACGCCCGCTATCCTGAGATTCGGCGCGATCCTGACATAACCGTTCAAGATTAGAGGCGCGACCACCGGATAGATATAGTCCATCCTGTAAGACCAGAGGATCAGCTTCGGCGGGGACTTGCTCAAGACACTATACGCTTCGGAGCGGCCGCTTTCCCGCAAGGTCTTGAGCACATAATGCTTGTCGAGCCACAAGGTTGTCGGCTCCATCCGGTTGGGCAGCATTCCTATGCCGTCGAAATACCGTTCGTCCGATGCAAGCAATGACTCCGCGCGCGCCACCAGCTCGAGTTGGGCGGCATTGTCGATGCGAAGGTAGAGCAGGTTGACGACGAAGCTCATGGCAATGGCGGCGGCCAACGCCGCCCATGCGATGCGCAGGTAAAGCACACGGGTCGCGAGGCCGTCGAGCATTGTCAGCGACCAAAGCGACATGAACGGCAACGCCATGATGAAGACATAAGGCCACGGCTGGTCGTGCGCGAAGACCAGCACCGTGATGACGACGGAGAAGATCAGCGCAATGCGCCTTCGTTCGTCCAACTTCATGATCTGCGTTAGGGACAGAGCCATGCCGGCGAAGCAGAGGACGTAAAGAACATAATTGCGCGCAAGCGTCTGCAATACATAGCGCCTCAGCCCTCCATAGTCACCACCCCCGCGCCCCGCGATCTCGATCGGGCCGAATATGAGGTTCCTAGCAATCGGAATGGGGTCGGCGCCGCCAAAGATGAAGCAGTAGGCAATTATCGGAATAGTCCAACCTGAAACGAGCCATGCGCCGCGCACGACACCTGCCGTGTAGCGTCTCATCAAAGCCGCGTCGGCGACCAGACCGAGCCCGAGTGCCAGGTTGAAATAAATTGATTTCTGCGTCGCGAGGAATGCCAGGCCGCTGAGGACGCCAGCGGCGACGAGCTGCCATCCCTTCAATTCACGCGCCCGCAGGACGACCAGCAGCGCCGCCACGGCGAAGAACACCGCCAGCGGTTCGGCGATGGTGCGAAAAATGCGCTCCATGAAATTCGAGAAGCACAGGAGGATGAGGACGATGATCAAAGCCCGGTTCCGGTCCTCCCCGAGCGCGCGAGCGCAGGCATAGACCATGGCCACGGTCGCGCATGCCAGCAGGGCGGTTTGGATGCGGCCGACAAGCAGGATCGACGTGGCATCCCAGCCGATTAGGTGGGCGATCTCGTAGAAGATCGCATAACCGACCGCCTTGGGATGCCAGATCGTATCGAAAAGGCCGTCAGAGAAATATTTTGCCCATCCGAGCTGGACGAATTCGTCCATGACGAAGCGAGCGTTCCAAGCCAAGGTGAAAAGCAAAATGATCTTGAGCGCGATCAGGACGCCCAGAAAAATCATTGCCTTGCGCCGCCCGAGACCGAATAGCTCGGTTGATCTGTGTGTAAGTGCTTGCGTGTCCAAGATACCACCAAAACCCTGGCTCAGACAGGGCCACCCGCATACCGCCGACTGCGCCCCCCGATCGCTACCGCCCCGCCCGCGACCGGCGAATTTGAAGAGGGCAACTCCATCTCGGCGTTAAAGTGGTTACTTGCCCGAACACCGTGCCGAACCGCGTTGCGTTATCTTGGTCGCTCATGTGGATCGTGGGTTCTTACCGAGTCCGCCCGTTTAGCTTGTATCGACTTGACTTTAGCAACTGTTAGCCTTCGCCTGTTAAGAAATGCCTATATACATGCATGGTAACCTGCTCTCCCAAATAACGTGGAGACTTGAAAGGACAGCGCGTGCTGCAATCCAAATTCACGTCGGGCCTTGTCTGCCCAACCTGCTATGCAGAGCTCGCGGCCGGCCCAACTACCCTAACATGCAAGTCTTGCTCCACCATCTATCCCATACGACAGGGCATTCCGTTCTTTGTCGAGCCACCGGCGAGGCAAGGCTTCGACGCCAGCTTCCATGAAGAGGTGTATGCCGGCACCAGCACCCGCGCCCGCCTCTACAATTCGCTGAAACGACTCGTCACAAGCGAGTATTCACCGCATGACACACTGAACTCGTTTCTAGCGTCGGTGCCTGAACATGCCATGGTCATTGAGTTCGGCTCCGGCGCTCGGCGCATCCGCTCGGACGTGCTCAATATAGACTTGTTCCCCGCACCGAATGTCGATCTCGTCGCGAATATCGAGCACACCCCCCTTTCGAGCAACTCGGTCGACTACGTCATTCTGGATAGCGTGATCGAGCATGTTCCCAATCCCGCTGCGGTGGTCGATGAAGTGCTGCGCGTCCTGAGGCCAGGAGGCAAGCTGCTGTGCATCAATCCGTTCCTGTTTCCGTATCATGGCTACCCCGCTCATTACTGCAACTTCACGAAGGACGGGATCGAGCAGCTTCTTCGGCGGTTTGGAAGCATTGAGGTTCAGACGCATCAGGGACCGACGACCGCTATCGTCAACATCCTTTCCGAGTACGTTGGGGTGATTGTGGGTCGGGAGAGTCGGACCCGCTACATGTTGGCGAAAGGCGCTGTGTTGACGCTAACATTCCCGCTCAAGTTCATCGACAAATTGCTTGTCGATCGCCCGGAGAGTCATCGGATCGCTAGTATGCTCAGCACCATTGCGATCAAATAATTCGACTGGCGTGTAAGTCCGCACGCATCGCGTCTAACACCCGCGGCACAGGCCGAGAGGCGGTGGCATTGATCGCGGGGTAATCGGTTTAGAGACTACCAAGTCAACACTTCGCAATAGTTCGGCCAGTCCGGCAAAGCCGATACCCTCTGTGCTTTCGGAAAATACCGTCGCGCCATGACTGCAAAGTCCGAGCGTGAAAACAGCACGACATGCTTGTCTCCGGTTATGTGTCGGTCCGCAAGAAGCGACAACGAAGCGCGCACGCCACCCGGCTCAATGTCCTTCAATATGATCTTCCGGCAAGCCCAGCGTTCGCAGCTGTTGGCCAGCGACTTGAAGAACGCGCCGCGTTGATCGACTGGCACATGATGGATGACGTCGGAAATTGTCACGGCGTCGTAAAGCCCGGTTACGGTGGCGAGATCAGTCGCAGGCAGAAGTTCAACCCTCGCCCGATTTACGTCGCTTAAGAATGTGCCGATTGAAGGAGCCAGATCGCACATCGTAACCGCCAGGTCAGGGCGTCGATTTAGGAGCCGCTCGATAAGCGCGCCATCGCCGCCGCCAATATCCAATATCTTCGCGCCGTTCGGCAATTCGCGATCAAGAAAATCGGCAATGAGGTTGAGATTGACGAACACACGACGATAGACATTGCCAAGCGGCTCAAAATGGCGACCAAGAACCTTACGTGCAACCTGACCTGGTGCCAGCATTCTTACTCCTCGTTTCTCAAGCGGACGGCTGATGTCAGCAGATAGAGACGCGGTAAGATGGCCCAGTGCGCAGCGGCAAAGTTCCAGACGAATAGGGCGATAGTGGCGATTGGAGTGGCAACCGCAACACTAAGACCGAAGCCGGAACACAGGACAACCATCATGGCCACCGAGATTGGATAAGCCGCCACTACGCCTCCTACGAAACGCGTGAATGCATTCAAGCGAAGTGGCTGGGCAAAGGTGAACCGGCTGTGCAATGCGTATCCGATCGGCGTTACAGTCACGAACGAAACCAGGATGCCCAGCAGGTAGTGTCCCCCCAAGCGATCGACCGCAATCATGATGGCGTTATGCGCAATGGCGCATATCAGCCCCACCAGCGTGTATCGCCACCCTCGTTCCACAAGCGGTCTTCTGCGGGGACCCGCGCCCTGCTCATCCTTGGGCATAGCTGGACCAGACATTGGCGTCAGAAAGCCCCTGTCAGTTTCGCCCGAAGCCGACAAATGACACGCTCCCACAAGCGCGAGTCACGCAAATAGCGCCTCATGCCGCCCGGTCCGAGCGAGAATACAACACGCGCCGCGCGCACCAGTGCCTTCAAGTCACCGCCCGATGCAGCGGCCAGCGAGACATTGACGCTGATCGATGCCCGGGCAGTAGGTTCAACCAGGCGCCGGCTGCTAGCCGGAAGCTGGGGAAGATGGCGTTCCATGACAATTTGCATTTGCGACCGGAACTCGCTGACGTCACGGGACCCGGTTACAGTAAGCGAACTGCCGTGAACCCGAAAGGCCGTCGTGACCTCGTCGTGATAAACGACTGGACCGGTACTGGCGAGTTTCGCCCAGATGTCCCAATCCGCCGTATACCAGAGTTTCTCATCCATGCCCCCGCACACCAGCCATGCGGTTCGGCGAAATATCGGAGCGGGCACAGAGACAAAGTTTTGCACAAGCAGCCGCTCCAACAAGAATTGAGCTCCGAGCACCTTGTCGGCCGGCAAAGGGCAGTTCCAGCGTCCAACTCGGTGTCCGTAGCGGTCAATGATGGCGGTCGGAGCCAAATGAAGCGCGACTTCGGGCGAGCCATCGAGCCAGCGGCGGGCGGCCTCGACGCGCCCGGGCAGCCACAGATCGTCTTGGTGAAGGATGCAGACGTGATCAGCGGTCGCTAGCTCGACGCCCAAGTTGGTCTTCGTCTGCCAGGGCGTGAGGTCTCGTCGCTGAAGCAGCCGGAGCGGTATTCGGTGGTCAAATCGCTCGACGATGGCAGCCGTAGCGCTCGTCGGGGTGCTGTCGATGACGATTATTTCCAGATTGCCGGCCGGCTCGGCAACCAGCGAGTCAAGTGTTGCTTCAATCCATGCCGCACCTTCGTGCACCGGCATGACCACCGACAGGAATGGCTTTTCGTCCACTGAGCCATCTGTTCGAGCCTCAGTTTGGGCGCCAGCCGAACCGTCAAATCGCACGCCTGTCACCCAGATTATCAAGCAGCAGCTTGAGCACGAAGCCGGACAGCACCATGGACATACCTGCCACGCAGACAGTGGTGGTGACAAAGGTCAGGTGCACCGACTGCTCCATCGGGCCACCGACAAATATCCAGTGCAGCGCCAGCAGCGCGTCTGCGACAAAGCCGACCACCGCCAGCGCACCGCCGGAAAAAACCAGCCATTCCAACGGGCTGCCACGCATCAGCCAGGGCACGACTCGGCCCCCGTGGACTGGCTGATAGATAGCGATTGCCACCTTGGCCAGCATACCGAACAAAATCGCCGAAAGGCCTATCAGCGTCGCCATGGAGGAAAGCGCGACGAAGTGAATTCCGAAATACCAGCCACCGATCCGCACAGGCCCGGCTGCGAGGACCGACAGCCCGGCAATACCGGCTACCAGCAAGGTCGCCCCCGGTATGAGGTACATGGTGTCGGGCGCATGGGCCACGATCAGCCGCAGGTGCCTCCAGCCGTCGCGGAACGAGCGCAGGTGAGGTGGGCGGCCGCGCTTGTCCGGATAAAGCTTGATCGGCACCTCGCGGATCACCAGGCCCGCGCGATGGGCGTTGATGACCATCTCCGAGGCGAATTCCATCCCGGGCGAGCGCGCGCCTATCCTGCGGAACGCTTCGCGGGTAAACCCGCGCATGCCGCAATGGAAATCATGTATCGGAGAGTGGTGGAGCCAGCGGGCAATCGTCGAAAGGACAGGATTGCCGAGATACCGGTGCAGCGGCGGCATGGCCCCAGGCTCGATAC
>NZ_RZSA01000189.1:0-8411 GCF_003998075.1 Mesorhizobium sp. M2A.F.Ca.ET.037.01.1.1
GTCCGCATTCCCCCGCCGGCGTTTCGAAGATTATCCCCAGAGCGTTTCACCGTTTCACCGTTTCACGGAAACGGCGAACCGCTCTATCTTTTTGTTCTGCCGCAATTCCTAGAATTGCTTTGGCGCCCGGTCACGGCATGGCCAGGCGCGCAGGTGCCACAGTGGCTGAATTTGTGGCGCAGGCAAGGCGGCAACGACCAACTGCCTGTGATAAGATCGGGGGCAGCGAGGGGACTTTGCAATGCGTCTTTTTCCAGTGGCGGCGACCGCTATCTGGCCTGCGCCGCGGCGGCGCTTGCCGCGGACAAGGCCGTTCACGATAGGGAACACGGCTTTTCGCTGACCTATCCCGAGGAATCGACAAGCGAAACCGCCTTTGACAACACCATCCGGCTCAAGCTCAAATCCGGCGAAAAAGGCCTGACCTGCAGGGTGTCGCAAAATGCCTACGATCCGACCGCTCCGGGCAATCCGCCTGATGTCAGGGCGTTCATGGAGAAAGACTGGCAGATGAGCAACCTGGCAGACCAGCTATCCGGTGCGGATCGCCGATATGGATTTCCACTATGCCGATGACAATGTCAGCTTCTACGGCCATTCCCGCATCGCGCTGACGTTGCGCAGCTCGCATTACGGCTTCATCGATTGCGGGGTCACCGGCGACAGCGCCGACAAGGCGACGCGCAAATGGGCGCCGCTTGCGGATCAGGCCGACAAGATCGTGAGCTCGTTCGTGCTCGATCCCGACTAGTTTCTCGACACGGGAATTTTGAAAGACTGCTAGGTATCCGCTGGCTGGATTGTCGTCGTTCATGCCCGCGAAATCGCACAAACGCTGGAGATTGGCCGAAGCCCCTCAACATCGTCATTCCAGGGCGGAGCAGCCGCGAAGCGGCGTCGCGGAGACCCTGGAATCCATTCCGTGACTCAAATCAAAAGCGCAGCGGAGCAGAATTCTGCACCGTGGCAACGCGTCAAGGTAACGGAATGGATCCTCGGGTCTGCGCGCGTCGCTACGCTCCTTGCTCCGCCCGTGGATGACGAGGTCGGACGGTTTCGGCCAATCTCCAGGGCGTACCACCTGTCAACACGAACATAGCCGGTCAAGATTCCCGTTCCGAGGAACGTTTCGCTTAAGCGGTCCCAGCCAGGTTCTAGACGAACAGGCCGCGTTCGCGTTCCACCGCCTTGGTGATGAAGTTGGCGACCAGCTGGACGCGGCGCAGCGGTCGCACCGATTCATGATAGACCAGCCAGTAGGCGCGGCGGATCGGCGCGACGATGTCGACCGGCACCAGCTCCGGCATCGAACGGGCGACGAATGTGTGCAGGATGCCGATGCCGGCGCCGGAGCGCACCGCTTCGGCCTGGCCGAGCGCCGAGGAGATGGCGAAGCTGGTCCGCCATTCGGGGCTGAATTCGGCGGCATAGTCGAGCGAAGGGCTGACGATGAGGTCCGGCACATAGCCGATCAGTGTGTGCCGGGCGAGCTCGGCCGGCGTTTTGGGCAGGCCATTGGCCTCGGCATAGGCGCGGGAGGCGAAGAGGCCGAGCGTGTAATCGACCAGCTTGCCAGCCACCAGCCGGCCTTCTGTCGGCCGCTCGACGGTGATCGCGATATCGGCTTCGCGCCTGGACAGCGAGAAGGAGCGCGGCACCGGCACAAGCTGGATGGTGAGCTCACGGTGCTGCGCGGTCAGTTCGCCCAGCCGCTTTGCCAGGAAGGCGACGCCAAATCCGTCGGGCGCGCCGATGCGCACGGTTCCCGAAACGTCGTCGCCCTCGCCGGCAATGGTCGAGCGCGCGGCGATCATATCTCCTTCCATGCGCTCGGCGATGTCGAGGAAGCGTTCGCCGGCCGGCGTCAGCTCGCTGCCGGTGGTCAGGCGGCGGAAGAGCTTTGTGCGAAGCGCCTCCTCGAGCGCGGCGATGCGGCGCGAGACGGTGGCGTGGTTGAGCTCCAGGCGTTTCGCTGCGCCAAGGATCTGGCCGGCTCGCGCCACGGCGAGGAAAATGCGGACGTCATCCCAGTTCATGGGGGTGGTCCTGGTGATAACAACCAAGGCCGCGTTCTGTCGCGCCCCCCTCTGTCCTGCCGGACATCTCCCCCACGAGGGGGGAGATTGGATGCCGCGCCGGCTTTCGCCAATCACCAGCGTTGCAGGAGATGGTGCCGGCGGCAAAGCTGCTGATCTCCCCCCAAGTGGGGGAGATGTCCGGCAGGACAGAGGGGGGCGCGAAGGAACTCAATCTGTCGTCCTTGCGCGGATATCTTGCGGTGCTGTCATTTGCGACAAGTAATGCACACTTCACTGCCGCTGTCTATTTTCCGCACAACGGTTGCGATCTTCCTCGCGTTGCCATCGCCGCCGCAAAGGCAGACAATGGAACCATCACCAAATCCAGGGAGAGAAACATGATCGAATACGGTCATTTCATCGGCGGCAAGCGTGTCGCCGGCACCAGCGGCCGCAAGCAGGATGTGATGCAGCCGATGGACGGCTCCGTGCGCGGCACGGTGGCGCTGGCCTCGCAGGCGGAATTGCGCGCCGCGGTCGAGAACGCCAAGGCGGCGCAGCCGAAATGGGCCGCCACCAACCCGCAGCGCCGCGTGCGCGTGCTGATGAAGTTCCTCGAGCTGGTCCAGCGCGACTATGACGAGCTGGCCGACATCCTGGCGCGCGAGCACGGCAAGACCATCGCCGACGCCAAGGGCGACATCCAGCGCGGCCTCGAAGTGGTCGAGGTCTGCATCGGCGCGCCGCACATGATGAAGGGCGAGTACACCGACGGCGCCGGCCCCGGCATCGACGTCTATTCGATGCGCCAGCCGCTCGGCGTCGTCGCCGGTATCACCCCGTTCAACTTCCCGGCCATGATCCCGTTGTGGAAGATCGCGCCGGCCATCGCCTGCGGCAACGCCTTCATCCTGAAGCCGTCCGAGCGCGACCCGGGCGTGCCGCTGCGTATCGCCGAACTCTTCATCGAGGCCGGCCTGCCCGAGGGCGTCCTCAACGTCGTCAACGGCGACAAGGAAGTGGTCGACGCCATCCTCGACGATCCAGACATCAAGGCCATCGGCTTCGTCGGCTCGACACCGATCGCCCACTATATCTATTCGCGCGGCACCGCATCGGGCAAACGCGTGCAGTGCTTCGGCGGCGCCAAGAACCACATGATCATCATGCCCGACGCCGACATGGACCAGACGGTCGACGCGCTCATCGGCGCCGGCTATGGCTCGGCCGGCGAGCGCTGCATGGCGATCTCGGTGGCGGTCCCGGTTGGCAACGACACCGCCAACCGGCTCATGGATAAGCTGGTGCCGCGCGTCGAAAGCCTGAAGGTCGGCCCCTCGACGGATTCTTCCGCCGATTTCGGCCCGCTGGTGACGGCCCAGGCGCTGGAGCGCGTGAAGGGTTACGTCGATATCGGCGTCAAGGAAGGCGCCAACCTCGTCGTCGACGGCCGCGGCTTCAAGATGCAGGGCTATGAGAACGGCTACTATATGGGCGGCTGCCTGTTCGACAACGTCACCGCCGACATGCGCATCTACAAGGAAGAAATTTTCGGGCCGGTGCTCTCGGTGGTGCGCGCGCCGCGCTACGAGGATGCCATCAAGCTCGCCAACGACCACGAGATGGGCAACGGCGTTGCCATCTTCACCCGCGATGGCGACGCGGCGCGTGACTTCGCCAGCCGCGTTCAGGTCGGCATGGTCGGCGTCAATGTGCCTATCCCGGTTCCGATCGCCTATTACACGTTCGGCGGCTGGAAGGCGTCTTCCTTCGGCGACCTCAACCAGCACGGCCCGGACGCGTTCCGCTTCTACACCAAGACCAAGACGGTCACCTCGCGCTGGCCGTCCGGCATCAAGGACGGCGCCGAGTTCGTCATCCCGACGATGAACTAGCCGGACGGTTTCCTGCTTGCGCGTCCTCGCCTTCGGCTGCGGGCGCGCTGGCGGGCATCAAGGACGGCGCGGAGTTCGTCATTCCAACGATGAACTGAGCGGACGGTTTCCTGATTGCGCGTCCTCGCCTTCGGCTGCGGCGCGCGGCAGGCATCAAGGACGGCGCGGAGTTCGTCATTCCGACGATGAACTAGCCGAACGGTCTTCTAAGAGACTTCAATGAAGCGCGGCGCCAACCGCGCTTTCTTTTTATGCTGCGTCGACCCTCTCGCTTCTCGGTTCCATGTCCAATCCAGGGCATTATTCCAAGAACGGCACGTCGAGAGCGTATCCGCGCCTTCCAAAATTCCATCGCCGTGTGATGGAACCAACAGACCGGTATCCGCCTTAGGCTGTATTCCTGCCATGCGTGCAGGCAACCGAACAGCGCCGGTGGCAGCCGGGGTTCTCGTCTGGCGCGAGGAGGTGTCAGATGACACGATTTGTTGTGGCGGCAATGTTGGCGACGGCGGCGATCACCCTTGGAGCCGCCCCGGCAAGCGCGGCGGCGCAATGCGCGGCCCGCGCCGACATCATCAAGGCGCTGGGCGACAAGTTCCACGAAACCGAGGCCGGGCGCGGCCTGATCAATCCGAACGTCGTGCTGGAGATCTTCGTTTCCGATCAGGGCAGCTGGACGGTTCTTGCCTCCGACACCAAGGGGCAAAGTTGCGTTCTCTCGGTCGGCGAGGGCTGGGACAGCCCGACGATCAGGGCGGCGATGCCGGGCGCCTGAACGAAGGCTGTGCCGCAGCGAGCCTGGCGGCGGGATGCCGCTCAGACCGTCGGTATCGTACCGCCGTCAATGACATATTCGGCGCCGTGGATCGCCGATGCGCGATCCGAAACCAGGAAGGCGACCAGCTCGGCGATCTCCCGCGGCCATGCCGGCCGGCCGATCGGGATGCCGCCCAGTAATTGCCTGAGACTATGCCCGCTACCCGCCATGCGTCGCCATTGGCCGTCGCGTCGGCGACTTCGACCGTCACGCGGTATTTGCTCGTGGTCGTTTCCATCCAGGTCCGGATAGCGGCCGGTCCGCGATGTACCTCGCCTTCGTCCCGGACAGTGGCATCCATCGAGAACGGGAGAAGCATGCCGTCGATATCGTGACGGTTCTTGGCGGCAAAATAGATCGTCAGCGGCCTGGGAAGTTCTATCGCCATGGCTTGTCTCCGTGTGTGTTGCCGGCGCCGTTCGAGGCGCGTGGCGCTTGCTCGGCCGTTAAGATGAGGTATGCTGTGGAAATGACAAGAACCGACAAAAAAGTAAGGTACTTACCTGAAAGTGAGCCCGAGCTTCTGACGCCTTCGTCCGCGGCGATCGGCGTCGAGAACGTGCTGCGCATTCTCGAAGGCCGGTGGAAGCTGGTGATCCTGTTTCACCTGTTCGGCGGCAAGGTGCTGCGCTTCTCCGATCTCGAGCGGGCCATTCCCGCGATCTCGCAAAAGATGCTGATCCAGCAACTCAGGCAGATGGAAGCCGACGGCATCGTGCGCCGCATCGTCCATCACCAGGTGCCGCCGAAGGTCGAATACTGTCTGACCGACTGGGGTCAGGCGCTGTGCCCGGCTCTCGATGCCCTGTTGAAGTGGGCGGCTCGGAAGGAGCCTGCCGAAGGCTGATCGATCGCCTCACCGCGACTTGGCCGCGGCGACATGCGCCGCGAAGGGGTTGTCGGCGGCGATGGCCAGCGCTTCATAGAGCGCCTTGTTTACGAGGCGCAGCTTCACCATATCGAATCCAGGGAGTGATGATCTCCCGACGACAGACCGGAAACCAGAAGGAGCGACGTGATGAAGACGTCTGATCCGGCCTGGAGCCTTCCGGCACACTGAGGCGGCCGAATGTGCCTCCCTTGCCGGAATGCGAAGGCGAAGGAGGTGCCCCATGGCACGCGATTTTTCGTTTCAATGGATCATGCTTGCAGCCGTTGGCGCCCTGATGGCGATATCGGCAGTTCCGGCGCGGGCGCAAATCATCTGCGGCGGCCACAACTATCTGGTCGCGAGGCTGGCGGAGGCGTTCGAGGAGAAGCGGCTGGGCTATGGCGTGGCAGGCCAAGTCGCCATTTTCGAGGTGTTCGTCTCGGCAAGCGGAACCTGGACCATCCTGATGACCGACGTCAAAGGCCAGAGCTGCATCCTGGCCGCCGGCGAGGGATGGGAGGATACGCTGGCGACCGCGGTCGGGCAGCCGGGCGGCTGAGGACGCCTTGAGCAGGTGCTGTCCTGCTCAACGCGTCGCGGCGACCTCGGCGTGGCCGCGCAGCAGCGCCATCAGTTTCTTGGCGTCCTTGGCGGCGCCTTCCTCGTCGCCGTCGAGGATCGAGCGGATCAGCGCGACGTGGTGCTCGGCTGATTCGGCAAGACCGGTGTCGGCCTTGTAGCGGAACCAGAAGCGGCGGCTGTGACTCTGCAGGGGGGCGGCCACTCGCGCCGCGAAGGGATTGTCGGCGGCGATGGCCAGCGCTTCGTCGAGCGCCTTGTCGGCCTGGATGAAGGCA
Source organism: Mesorhizobium sp. M2A.F.Ca.ET.037.01.1.1 (assembly GCF_003998075.1). Taxonomy (NCBI): domain Bacteria; kingdom Pseudomonadati; phylum Pseudomonadota; class Alphaproteobacteria; order Hyphomicrobiales; family Phyllobacteriaceae; genus Mesorhizobium; species Mesorhizobium sp. M2A.F.Ca.ET.037.01.1.1. The sequence continues at coordinate 6,459 of NZ_RZSA01000189.1, forward strand.
AGCACGTTGCCCGAGATCACTGCCTTCTGCATCGCGAGCGCCGCCTCGTGAAACAGGTCGGCGGCCTCGCGGGTGACGAAGCGGGCGGCCGAGCGCGCGAGCACGACCTCGATGCCGCGCCTGGCATCGAGCACCCGCAGCCAGTCGCCGGCGTGAAGCGGCGCGACTGCGATGCCGGCGCGGGGTCTTATGTCGAGAAGCCCTTCCCAGGCCAGCCGCTGGATCGCCTCGCGCACCGGCGTGCGTCCGAGACCCAGGCGATCGATCAGCGCGCCTTCGGTCACGAAGCTCGACGGCGCCAGCTCGAGCGTGACGATCATGTGCTCCAGCGCGCGATAGGCCTTGGTCGCCGCCGGCTCGAAGGGGGCGTTCGCATCAGCGGATATCAGTGGGGAAATCAATAGCAGGCTCCTGATATATTTTTCATATATCATAACGGATTCAGCGTTGACACGCCAATTCTTAATAGATATACGACTGATATATCAGAGGAGATGCAAACCATGTGGACCGGAGTTTTCCCAGCCGTCACGACCAAATTCACCGCCGACGACCGGCTCGACCATGCCGAGATGGAGCGCTGCTACTCCCTGCAGATGGAGGCCGGCTGCGACGGCATCATCGTCTGCGGTTCGCTGGGGGAAGGGCCGATGCTGTCGCCTGACGAGAAGATCGAAGTGCTGAAGACGGCGCAGAAGGTCGCCGGCAAGAAGCCGGTGCTCTTGACCGTCAACGAGCCGGGCACCCGCGAGGCGGCGAGCATCGCGAAGCGCGCCGCCAGGGAAGGCGCCGACGGCCTTATGGTGGTGCCGAGCCCGATCTACCACACCAATCCGGAAGAGACCGTCGCCGCCCTTCGTGCCGTGGCGGAAGCCGGCGACCTGCCAGTGATGATCTATTCCAACCGGCTCGCCTATCGCGTCGACGTCACCGTCGACCTGATGGAGGAGCTGGCGACCGACAAGCGCTTCGTAGCCATCAAGGAATCGTCCGACGACATCCGCCGATCGACCGAGATCATCAATCGCTTCGGCGACCGCTACGACCTCTTCACCGGCGTCGACAATCTCGCCTTCGAGGCGCTCTCGGTTGGCGCCATCGGCTGGGTCGCCGGCCTGGTCACCGCCTTCCCGCGCGAGACCGTCGCGATCTACCAGCTGATACGGCAGGGCCGCCGCGAGGAGGCGCTGGCGATCTACCGCTGGTTCCGGCCCCTGCTCGACCTCGATGTCTCGAGCTATCTGGTCCAAAACATCAAGCTTGCCGAAGTGCTGGCGATCGGTACGAATGACCGCGTGCGCATGCCGCGCCAGCCGCTGTCGGGCGAACGCCGCAAGGCGGTCGAGACGATCGTCCGGGACGCGCTGGCGGTGCGGCCGACGCTGCCGTCGCTCCAGACGTCTCCTCGGTCGACGGACAGGCTGGTGGCGGCCGAATAAGGGACAGCCTTTCACGTGCAGCAAAATTCCGAAGAGGGGGGCGGCCCGTCATCCGCCCTTCGGGCATCTTCCTCCCGTTCACGGGGAGAAGCGGAAGACATCGCCATTATCGGCGGCGGCATCATCGGCATCTGCGCCGCGACCCTGCTCGCGGAAGCGGGGCGCAGCGTCATCGTCTTCGACCGGACCGGCGTGTGCGAGGAGACGAGTTCCGGCAATGCCGCCGCCTTCGCCTTCTCCGACGTGCTGCCGCTGGCGCATAAGGGGATGATCCGGCAATTGCCGAAATGGCTCGCCGATCCGCTCGGGCCGTTGGCCATTCCGCCGGCCTATCTGCCGAAACTCCTGCCCTGGCTGATCCGCTTCTGGCGGGCCGGCGCGGCGAAGCATTACGAGACGAGCCTGGCCACGCAGGCCGGCATGATGAAGCTTGCCGAGGCCGAGTGGATGGGCCTGCTCGACCGCTCCGGCACGCGGCCGATGCTGCGCGAGGATGGCTCGCTGGAATTCTATG
>NZ_RZSA01000018.1:0-16720 GCF_003998075.1 Mesorhizobium sp. M2A.F.Ca.ET.037.01.1.1
AGCATCGCGTCCTGCAATTGCGCCCGGCGCCGGCGCACGCGGGCCGGTACCGCCGCGCCCGAAATCGCAGACAGCAGCGACACGAAGCGGTCCGTGTCCTGCAGCCCAGTCAGTGACTGGAACAACACGTAAGGCACGCCGGTCAACCCGTGCAGCGCTTTCGCCGGGCGGCGCATGTGCTCACCGATGGCGATGCATTGCATGGCCGTGCCCAACTCGCGAATGTCTTCGACGCTGGTGCCGCCGTATGTGGTCGCTACCCAGCGGTCAGGAACCGTACCGTCGAGCGAGCCTGAAATGTCGGGCAGAATAACCGGCTTGAGCCCAAAGCTTTCAACCATGTCCCGCATATGCTCGATGTCGGCGATAGAGAGGTTGCATCCGGGCAGGATTGCGATCTTCTTCGGGTGCCGCGCCCGTTCGCCCGAGCGCGTAATCCCTTCGATCATTGCGGTGACTGCCTTGGCCCAGCCCTCTTCGATCGCGCCGTCAAAATCCGGCGTGTTGGCCAGCACGACCTCCGTACCCGCAAGCTGTTGCGTGTGCTTCCGCATGATGTTGGCAATATCACCCGCGCAATCTTCGCCACGCGTCTCCACCAGCGCGGTCGTGCACACCCCGATCAGCGTTGGCTTCGTGCGGTTCTTGAGGTTGAGGATCGCCTCTTCCAGATGGTCGGCTGCGCCGAGGATGGTCGCCACCTCATCCATCGCCGTAGTCTGCAAGGGAATCGCTTCTTTGAAGTGCCGCACGAAGAGAACGAGCGCAAAGCTTGTGCAGCCTTGGCTGCCGTGGAACAGCGGCATCGCACCGTCGACGCCAAGAAAGGCAAAGGCGGCACCCAGCGGCTGCGACGACTTCAGCGGGTTGACTGCCGCCGATTTGCTCTGGGGAAGGATGCGGGCCATCGGTCGCCTCAACACTCGTGTGCCGTCGCGCAGGCGAATTCATCAAACAGGTACGCGGTCTCGTTCCTCGTGCACGGCAATTCGCCTATCAGCTCAGGCTGGCAATCCCACGGGGCCGGCTGGCGCACCTGAGACCAGATCGGATTGTGAATGGCGAGGTCGATCTGGCGTACGAGTTCCACCATGCCGTCATAGCCGGCATAAGGATGCTGGCGCTCCTGGTTGATATCGAGCCAGGGCGTCTTGGCCTTGAGCGCAATGAATTGCGTGCGACCGCCCGACAGCATGATATCGGCCCTGTGTTCAGAGAGCATGGCGTACAGCTCGCTCGCAGCCATGGATTCGAACATGTGCTTGTCGTGCTTGAGAACTTGTTTGATGCGCTCCTTGTCCTGCACCGTAGATTTCTTGATCGAGGTGCCGACGATCTCGATTCCGATCTCCATCAGCGCATGGACAACCGACCAGGACTTCACACCGCCTGTGTTGAGCAGCACGCGCTTGCCTTGGAGCCTTTGCCGGTAGGATTCGAGTTTCTTCCACGCGATCGCCTCCTGCTGCGCGATCAGCGTCTCTGTGCGCTCGAGGATCTCCGGATCGGCGCCCTTCCTCACCAGCAGCCTGACAAGGTTTCGAAGAGCTTGCGATGTGTCGGAGATGCCATAGAAGGAGCCCTCGAAGAACGGGATGTCCCAGCGCTCCTCCATCTTGCGGGCAAGACTGATCAGCGCGGTCGAGCACACCATCATTGCCGCCCGGGCGCGGTGCGCGGAAGCAATGTCGCGGTAACGCGCATCGCCGGGAATGCAGGCGCGCACCCGGATCCCGAGCCGATCGAGGAGCGGCTTTACAAGCCAGAATTCGCCCGAGAGGTTGAATTCGCCAAGGATGTTGATGTCGTAGGGTCCGGGGTCGTCGGGTTCGACCGTGCCGATGACATGATCGAGCAACGCCTCGGCGGCGAGCTTATTGCCGAGGTTCTTGGAGCCTGCCAGGCCAGGCGCATTGATCGGCACCACGGCCAAACCGAACTTTTCCGTGGCGCGTTTGCACACGGCCTCGATGTCGTCACCGATCAGCGCCGTTACGCAAGTCGAGTAGACGAAGATCGCCGGCGGCGCGTATGTGTGCTTGATCTCGCGGATCGCCTTGAAGAGTTTCCGCTCGCCCTGCCCCATCACAAGGTCGAGTTCGGTGAGGTCGGTCGTGAAGCTTGTCCGCCACAAGGTCGGCCCTGACGAAACCGCACCACGGTTGTCCCAAGAATTGCCCTCGCAGGCGAGCGGCGCATGGACCAGATGCGCAACGTCGGTGATCGGCTGCAGGACGATCTTGGCTCCGTCAAAGGCGCAGCCGCCGGCTGCCGCCCCTGGTGTCAGCGACTTCGAGCAGCCCTCCTTGCGCGCCTTGGCATCTTTGCCACGGTTCTTATCGCAGGCGGGCTCATCGAAGGCGTCCTTGATTTTGGCGCTGAGGGAGGACATTGCTCAGCCTCCCCAGTCCATTGGGCAAGGAATGGCCTCGGCGAAAAGCCGGCCACGGCTCTTAGCGCGTGAGGTCATAGGAATAATCCGTCACACCCGTCTCGCTCGTCTCGCGATCGAGTTTGTCGAAGATCTTGTCGAGGATCGTCGTCAGCACGCGCAACGCTCCCTGGTAGCCAAAGAGCGCAAAGCGGTGATGATGGTGCCGATCGAAGATCGGAAACATCAGCCGGATCAGCGGTGTTCCGGTGTCGCGCTCCAGGTACTTGCCGTAGGAATTGCCGATCAAAAGGTCCACCGGCTCGGTAAAGAGCAGTGAGCGCAGCGCCCACAGGTCCTTGCCCGCCCAAACCTGGGCAGCCTTGCCGAAAGGCGAGGATGCTAGCAGCTTCTTCAAATCGGCTTCCCATGCCGAGGTGCCATTGGTGGCGAGGCAATGGGTTGGCTCGCCGCCGGTCTCCATGACAAAGCGGGCCATTGCGTGAACGAAGTCGGGATCACCGTAGATGGCGTATTTCTTACCATGCAACCAGGATTGGCTGTCCGCCATGGCGTCTACCAGTCGGCCGCGCTCGAGGCGAATTGCCTCGGGAATCTCCTTGCCGGAAATCGCCGCGACCTCCATCAGGAATTCGTCCGTCGCCTGAACGCCGAGCGGATAGTGGAACGAGGCCGTCGCCTGCCCGACCTCCTCGCAATAGCCCAGTGTCTTTCGGGTGTTGTGATGCTGCAGCGAAAGCGTTGCCTCGGCGTTGAGGGCCTTCTTCACCTCGTTGATCTTCGTGCCCCCGTCATACATGCGGTATTCACCGTCCGAAGGCGTATCGAACTGGTCAGAGGCATCCTGGATCAATGTATAGGACACGCCCATTACATCGAGCAGGCGCTTGAGCTCCCGGTTGTTGCCGACGCAGAAGCCGTCGAAGCCCGGAATGATGTTGATGGTTCCTTCGATTTGCGTACGCTCCTGACCTTTCCAGAAGTGCTCCAAAATGCCTTTGACCATGTTGTCATAGCCGTCGACATGACTGCCAACGAAGGCCGGGGTGTGGGCAAAGGGCACGTCGAAGTCGCGCGGGACTGAATCTTCGTCCTTGGCGTTCTGGATGAAGCTGTGCAGGTCGTCGCCAATGACCTCTGCCATACAGGTCGTCGACACGGCAATCATCTTGGGGTCGTAGAGCTGGTAGGTGTTGGCGAGCCCGTCGACCATGTTCTTCAGGCCGCCAAACACCGCCGCATCCTCGGTCATTGAGGAGGAGACCGCCGCGGCAGGCTCCTTGAAATGGCGCGACAGGTGCGAGCGGTAATAGGCGACGCAACCTTGGCTGCCGTGGACGAAGGACATGGTTCGCTCGAAGCCGGCGGCAGCGAATACCGCACCCAGCGGCTGGCAGGCCTTGGCCGGGTTCACGACAAGCGCTTTGCGGGCGAGGTTCTTTTCGCGGTATTCCCACGTCTGGGTGAAATCGCGCTGATCGGAAATGATTTCATCGGGGTGCGGACATTCGAAGTTTAGCTTCTTCTCAGCGAGCATCTTTCTGTATTCCGGCTCGCGGAACAGGGGAGCGTGATCGAGAATTTTTTCAGCCGACTGCGGCATGATGATTACCTCTTTTGCATCTGGCTGCGCGGGACGGCAGCTCAGGACGTCAAGACGTTCCAGGCTCCGGCGGATCAGAGGCCGCGGGAGTTCACCGTCTCAGTGGGAGACTGGGGCTGAAGCAAATGTTTATTCGGCAGCCATCGCCCGCTCATCGCCCCGGCTTCTTTTCCAAGGCGCGTGGAATAGGTCCCAGACCGGGTTGTTAATGGCGAGATCCACATCACGTGCGAAAATGGCAAAGCCATCGTAGCCGTGATACGGGCCTGAATAATCCCAGGAATGCATCTGGCGGAACGGTATGCCCATCTTCTGCACCGGGTATTTTTCTTTGATTCCCGAGCCGACCAGATTTGGGCGAATCCCTTCGATGAATTTCTCCAACTCATAGCCGGTCACGTCATCGTAGATCAGCGTGCCGTTCTTCACGTAGTGGCCGGTGCGCTGATAGTCGTCGCTGTGGGCGAATTCATAGCCGGTGCCCACGATGACCATGCCGAGGTCCTCGTAGGCCGTGACGACGTGGCGGGGGCGCAGGCCGCCCACATAGAGCATCACGGTATTTCCTTCCAGGCGCGACAGGTACTTGGCGATGACCGCATCAACAAGCGGCCTGTACTTGGCAATGACCTTTTCGGTCTTCTCCTCGATTTCCGGCCCAAAATGCTTGGCTATGTTGCGCAGAGAGGCTTCGATCTGGGAGGGACCGAAGAAATTGTACTCCATCCAGGCGACGCCATACTTTTCCTCCATATGCCGACAGATGTAATTCATCGACCGGTAGCAGTGGATAAGATTGAGCTTAGCCTTCGGGGCGCGCTCGATCTCTGCGAGTGTGGCGTCACCCGACCAGTTGCCAACCACGCGCAGCCCTATCTCCTCAAGCAGTATGCGCGAGGCCCAGGCATCGCCGCCGATATTGTAGTCGCCGATGACGTTGACGTCGTAGGGGCCGGCCTCGAACTTGACATCCTTTTTGTCGAAGACCCAATCCCGGATTGCATCATTGGCGATGTGGTGGCCAAGCGACTGCGAGACGCCGCGGAAGCCCTCGCAGCGTACCGGCACGATCGTCTTGTCATACTCCTTGGTCTTTTTGCGAGAAACGGCCTCGGTGTCATCGCCAATCAGGCCGATAGGGCATTCGGACTGCACGGTGATGCCGTTGTTGAGCGGAAACAAGACTTCAATCTCGTCAATGATCTGTTCCAGCTTCTTGTCGCCGCCGAAGACGATGTCCTTCTCCTGGAAATCGGAGGTGAACTGCATTGTCCCGAACGTGTCGACGCCCGTTGTACCGACGTAGTAGTTGCGGCGCTGCGACCAAGAATATTGGCCGCAGCCGACCGGGCCGTGCGAGATATGGACCATATCCTTGACTGGCCCCCACACCACGCCTTTCGAACCAGCATATGCACAGCCGCGAATCGTCATCACCCCGGGAATGGACTTGATGTTCGATTTGACGTCGCATTCGGAAAGGACCTCGCTTTCCCCGCCAGCCTCGTTGCCGCTCTTTGCGACGTTGAGGTGCTTCTTGCGGCGCTTCGCCGCCTTGTCGGGATAATGCGACAGCACCTCTTCGATAAGCTTCGCATGAAGAGCACCGTCATTCTCGTATTCCCGGCTCATGAGTCCCCCTTTCAAGGTTGGGTGACGCCTCAAAGAATAGGCGCCGTTCTCTGCAAGGCGCGCCGATTCATGGCAGCGCTAATGTCACTACTGGGCCGCCGCCTTCGCCGCTTCCTTGGAGTGAAGCTCGGCAAGCATCTGCTCGTCGGTCTTCATGATGCCGAAGTCGAGCAGCATCTCCTCCAGCTCCTCCATGGTGATCGGCGTCGGGATCGTACCCTGGCCCGAATTGGCGTGGATCTTCTCGGCCAGAGCGCGGTATTCCCCTGCCTGCTTTGAGTCCGGCGCGTACTGGATCACCGACATCTTCCTGAGTTCGGCATGTTGGACGATGTTGTCGCGGGGCACGAAGTGGATGAGCTTGGAATTCAATCGGCCAGCCAGTGCTTCGGCCAGATCGAGTTCGCGGTCGGTTTGACGTTCATTGCAGATCAGCCCGCCCAGCCGCACACCGCCCGAATGGGCATATTTGAGGATGCCCTTGGCGATGTTGTTGGCGGCATAGAGCGCCATCATCTCGCCGGACATGACGATATAGATCTCCTGGGCCTTGCCTTCGCGGATCGGCATGGCGAAGCCGCCGCATACCACGTCGCCGAGGACGTCATAGGAGACATAATCGACATCGTCATAAGCGCCATTCTCCTCGAGGAAATTGATCGAGGTGATGACGCCGCGGCCGGCGCAACCGACACCCGGCTCGGGGCCGCCGGACTCCACGCACTTGATGCCTCTGTAGCCCACCTTGAGCACGTCCTGGAGTTCGAGGTCTTCCACCGAACCTTCCTGTGCGGCGAGATCCAGGACGGTATCCTGAGCTTTCGAATTCAGGATCAAGCGTGTGGAATCGGCTTTGGGGTCGCATCCTACGATGAGGATTCTCTGCCCGAGGTCGACAAGGGCAGCGAGCGTATTTTGGGACGTGGTGGACTTGCCGATGCCGCCTTTTCCGTAAAAGGCGATCTGACGCAGACCTGACATAATAGCTTTCCTTCCTTCGTTCTAATCATCGCGACTGCCCGCGACACAAGTGCCGATAGGCAGCTCGTGCCGCCTCACACCAAGCATCGCAAAAAGCGTACCAGCGTGATCGGCCGATCCCAGAAAAAACTTTGTCATTAAATTCCAGCCGCTTAGACGGCGGCAAAACGCGCGAACGGGCCTTTCAGGCGTCTGTCACGGACACGACAAAGCCGACACAGATTGTCGTGCGCCATCCAAACCGCCGTGTGTCGAGCTCGAAGCGGGAGAATGGGGAAGTTAGCCCAAAGCTGATGGCGAGACCATCGGAAGACATCGGCTCTTGTCTTTCCAGCCTGCCATTGATCGGGCGGTCGCTGGATGAGCAGGAGCCTGGGGCTTGACCGCGGCGCGGGTAGTTCAGGCAGGCTTACAGAGCGGGAACGCCGGCGGCCGATAGACATCCGCGCTTAACCTTTCATAGCCCGTCTACAAGTTGGTTCCGCCGACGCGCTATATGGAAGCCAAATAATTCAGTAGCTTAGCCGAGAGCATTGATTTTTTCAGAAAGATACGTGTTATACGCGTACGAACCGCCGAACCCATGGTCGGCGCCCTCATGCGCGTGAGACCCCGTTGTGGGCGAGGCTCGCGACTGGCTGCACGATCCTAGCCGGCCTGCTTGCCATTGAGTTTGGTCCCGCCGCGGTAGGCTGCGGCATCAAGGGCAACATCAGCTACAACACTGGCAAGAAGATTATCACGTTCTTGGACAGGAATCTTACTGGGAGACACGCATCAACAGGCGGGCGGGCGGGCTTCGAGAGGTTAGTGTCGCGGCAGCTTGCAGATCTGCCCACGGGGCCGCCACGATCGCAAAGTGTGTACAAAAGCGCCCTCTCTGCCGAACTGAACAGTGCTCACGGCCATAGCCTCGGATGAGCCCGACTGGCTTGACCTCTGCATGATGAGAGCAGCTTTTACACCAGGTGCGCAGCACATGTCTTTAACGAACGCATCGTCTTCAAGAATATAGAGAGCAATTCGGAAAACCGAGTAGTTGGCGGCGAAGCTAGGAGAAGGTATACACCACCCTCTTGTTACCCCAGAGTAGAACGTGCAGCTGCGGCAAGACGCGGGCTTCGAACCACCTGTCGCTGGTCACCTTTTCTACCAGCGATTCCATGCGCATCATATTCCGTCGGACTCGACAGAGACGTCTTCATTACCACGGCGGGGCGGCGTGTGATTGCCGGGTTGCAGACAAACCTCGCCGCGACGTCTTTGGGACGAGTGGTGTCGGCACCGAATCCCTATCATTTAGACTAGCCAGCTTGGGGAGCGCCGTCAGACCGCCAGACCGGAAGAGGAGGCTTCGCGCCAACTTGTGCCAAGAATGTTGGACCGTGCGGAACCGCTGGGGCGGCGCTCAACTCTGGCGCAGGATGAAGCGTCGATTGGGTGAATGAATAGGGCGCGCGTTCGACGGGTAGAGGGAGGCAAATCGCTGGATGTCTGCCGGATCAACGTCAACCGGTTCCATCGCCACCATCCACTCGACGTTTTCGGTGCACGGCGGCGTCGTCAGTGAGCCCTCATAAGTCCAATAGCCAAGCGAGGCTGGCAGAAGCCAGTTGGGATTCACCTCGTCGATCGTCACCTCCCCATTCGGCAGTTCGGGAAAGGCCGCAGCAAGGGCAGCAAAGCTGGCATTTGTCGCGCCGGGCGTTAAAAAGACGCCCAGCACGCCCAGAGTACCACTTTGCGTGTCCTTGTGAACGAAATGCACCTCCATCGGGAAGCTCTTGCCCGCCACGTGATGTTCGCTTGGCGCATGGAAATGGAACTGTACCAGTTCGTAGACACGATCGCTGCGGGTCAGCGTGCTGCCTTGTGGCATATTGATTTGAATGGTGTGGCCGTTGTTCACCATATTGCCGCCGCCCTTGTGCCAGCCGATGGCGATATGCGGGATATCCGCCTTGACCGCGCTGTTGATATTGATCGGCGATTGCTGCGTGCCGGCAGAGCATACGAAATTTTCCTTATCCAGATCAGCCCAGTGCTCCGGTCCGACCGGACCGGTGTACCCCCAATGGGCACTGGTCGCTTGGGCGGCTTGAACGCAAATCCGGCATGCGCCGAGCGCAACCAACCCTTTGATCAGGTGACGACGATACATATTACTTTTGCTCCTCTTGCGAACTGATGTTGGTGGCTGCCCTAATGGACGCGTGATGGCCAATCGGCGCGGCCAGTATTGTCCTTTGCAACTGATAGATGCCCGCATGCCTTGGCGTGCTTTCATAAGTGCGGCTGCCGTTTCTCGGCTGGCCGGCTTCTGCAGCCCGCAACGGGAGCAGTTTCAACCAGCTAAACGATAAAAAATTTGAGCAGACCAGCGCTTGACCCCCGCCGCAAAGGCACAGGCGAAGGTGATCACTGCGCGGCTGCCGTTCGCGCCGGAGGCCGCATCGCTATACTTTACACTCGCTGCCCAAGGAGACGCAGGCGACCCTAATACGTTTTCATCGCTACTCCCGACGCAGCCGACCCACGCCACGAAAACGTTGCTATATTTCACGTTGGGCCAGTGAGGAAATCGATCTTCTTTATGGAAGGCATTTGCGCAATGGATGCATTCCCATGCTGACAGTCGTGCGTCAGGCCGGACAATGAGATACATCGATAAGAGCTGGACAAGGATGAGGGGATGACGTGCTTGCGACGGAGCAGGTGGGGCGAGAAGGCCAGTTCTTGCGGATTTCAACTTTGCGTGACGACAGCTCATCGGAGTCAAGGTGACACACGCCGGCAGCGGGGTGTCCGGGCGGTTTCCAGCCGCACAATCGCGAGACCGCTGACGCGAACAAAGCTCGGCTGTACTCGGCACGCGAAGAGAGCCTGCCAAGCCGTTGGAGCCCGGCCTTCCGGTGCGACGCAAGCCGCAGACTAGACCGCCCTCTTGTTACCCCAAAGCAGAACGTGCAGCTGCGGCAACACGCGGGCTTCGAACCACCTGTCGCTAGTCACCCTTTCGACAAGCCATTCCATTCGCATCATTATTCCGTCCAAGTCGACAGAGGCGTCTTCACTGCCAGGGCGCGGCGGCGTGTGATTGCCGGGTTGCAGATAGATCGGAAGGTGCGGATATCTCGCCGCGACTTCTTTGGCGTAGGCATAGTCACTCTCGTCGAAAACGACGAGCTTGAGCACGATTTGCGGCTTCTCTTGCGCCGCTTCGAGGCATGCATCAAACGCAGCCCAACGGGTGGTCATCTCGCTGGACGGCGGCTTTGGGCTAAGGGTCAGCACGTCAAGATCCGCAAACCACTCCCTCACCACGGAACCCTGCGTTTCCAGTGCAAAACGATAGCCCTCGCGATGGCCGCGTTCTATGAGGGGACCGAACGGCTGAATGGCCGGGTTGCCGCCTGACAAGGAGACCATAACCGGCCTGCCGCCGGAAAGCGCATGGACGGTTTGCCACACGGCATCGATCGGCATCGGTAGCCATTCATGGCGATACTGATTGTCCACCGCGTGAAGGCTGTCGCACCATGAACAGCGATAATCACATCCGCCGGTTCTGATGAACACCGTCGGCAAGCCGATGAGCACGCCCTCGCCCTGGATAGTCGGCCCGAATATCTCGCTCACACGGATTGCGGGATGCATGTCGGTCACGGACGGTATTCCGCCCAAGTTTTCGGTGTTTCGCTAACGCGCACGGCCGCGGTCTGCGGCAGACGTGCCTTGCACCATTCATAGAAATGTCTGGCCAGGCATTCCGCCGTGACCTTCTCATGTCCCAGCACGTCGTTGAGGTGCCGATGGTCGAAGCTCTCGTCAATGTAGCGTTTGAGCGGCGCCAGATCGTGATAGTCGCGCACGAAGCCGTGGGCGTCCAGTTCCTTGGCCGACAGCTCCACTACGACGACATAGTTATGCCCGTGCAGGCGCGCGCATTGATGGTTGGGAGGTAAGGAGGTGAGCTGATGCGAGGCCGAGAAGTGGAATTCCTTGGTGATGTGGAACATTACGCGCGCCTCCTGCGCAGCGCCTCAAGCCAGAAATCGGCGTCCTCGTAGTCGGTGGGATCAGCGTGCCCGGCGAGATGGAACGCTTCGCGCCGCTCGACGCAGGTCCCGCATCGTCCGCAGTGACGCACGCCGCCCTTGTAACAGGACCAGGTCTCAGCAAACGGGGTGCCGTATCTTGCGCCATCCGCAACAATGTCAGCTTTTCCGAGATTCACATACGGTGCATAGAGGCGTATCTGCGCATAGCCGTCGAGCGCGCGGTCTTGCATTGTCTGGAAAGCTTCAATGAAGGCCGGACGGCAATCGGGATAGATGAAATGGTCCCCACCATGCACGGCCGCCGCCACCGCTTCGGCGCTGTGGGCGGCGGCGAGACCGAAGGCGATTGCCAACATGATGGCATTGCGGTTCGGCACCACCGTAATCTTCATCGTGTCTTCGGCGTAGTGGCCGTCCGGCACGTCGATACTGCTAGTCAGCGCTGAGCCGGAAAGGCCACGGCCAATTTCGCCGATGTCGATGATCTGGTGCGGGACCTTCAGTCGCTGCGCGCAAAGAGCGGCGAAGCCCAATTCCTTCCTGTGCCGTTGGCCATAGTCGAAAGATAGAAGGCCGGTGAGTTCGTGCTCCGCTGCCACCATGTGAGCAAGGGAAACGGAGTCCAATCCGCCAGAGCAGACGGCGAGAGTCTTCATCATTGGTATCCTTGTTTTGACCGGGTAAGGCTGCGACCGGAGATTTCTCTGCGCCCCCACTACTCCAGCGACTCAGTTTTGTGAACCGGGAGAATTTGCGCTCAGCCCGATTGGAACGGGAGTGCGTCGCGTCCAACACGCGTGATCAATAAAAGTTGAGCGCTTCAGCAGTTTGTTTCGCATCGCGCCAACTTTCGCAATCTGCTGTCGGATCGTCGACTTCGAGACAAGGTGATGTTCGGCCGACATCGGCTGACTCTTAATTAAGCCGCAGAACACATGTTGGCTTTCTGGCCTTCGCTTGTGCGGTTGGCACGACAATTGACATTCTAATTGTGGGGCGGCACACCCCGCCAGCCGAAAGTGGCAGTGAGCTCCTTCAGGCGCAGGTTGATGTGCTGATTATTCGGCGATTTTCCGATCTCGAACCAGAAAGCGAGGGCGACATGGATGCCAGCAAATTTGACATTGGCGACATCCGCCTGGAGAACCCTGCGCGGCGCGATTGAGGCCGCAGGCGAGCCTGCTCTACCTGCCGCCCTACAGTCCCGACTTCAATCCGATTGAGAACGCCTTCGCCCAACCTAAGGCGCTGCTGCGAGCAAAGGCCGACCATCAAGGCTCTATGGGACTGACGTTGCCCCAGCAGTTTTGAGTTCGTTTCCGGCGTGGGTTGTGCCCTGCTGGGCGGGTGAAGCGACGGGCGCTGGCGCGGAGCCTTTGGCATAGCGCAGCGCGAGCGACCGTCGCGGATTGAAGGTGCTGGCGAACTTGGCCGGGGTCTGCCAGGCGATTTGGGAGTGCGGCCGCGCGGTGTTGTAGTCGGCGTGCCACAGGGCGATGGCTACGCGCGCCTGAGCCAGCGAGGTGAACAGCGTCTCGTTGAGCAGTTCATCGCGCAGTCGGCCGTTGAAGCTCTCGATGAAGCCATTCTGCATCGGCTTGCCGGGCGCAATGTAATGCCATTCGACGCGGTTCTGATCCGCCCAGGAGAGGATGGCGTTCGAGGTGAACTCGCTGCCATTGTCGCTGACGATCATCCTCGGCCGGCCGCGCTAGTGATGAGCCGGTCCAGTTCGCGGGCAACCCGCATGCCCGAGAGCGACGTATCAACGATGAGTGCCAGGCACTCTCTCGTGCAGTCGTCGACGACGGCCAGGATGCGGAAGCGGCGCCCGTCGGTGAGCTGGTCCGATACGAAGTCGAGCGACCAGCACTCGTCGGGCCTCAGCGGCACCAGCATTGGCGCCCTGGTCCCGATCGCCCGCTTGCGGCCGCCACGGCGGCGAACGGCGAGCTTCTCCTCCCGATAGAGCCGGAACAGCTTCTTGTGGTTCACGACCAGGCCCTCCCGCCTCAGCATCACGAGAAGACGCCGGTAGCCGAACCGGCGACGCTCCTGCGCGATCGCCTTCATCCGCTCGCGAACCTCCCGGTCGTCCGGCCTGCTGGTCTGGTAGCGAACCGTCATGCGGCAACAGCCGATGGCTTTACACGCCCGCCGTTTGCTCATCCCGAAGCCTTCCTTCAGGCGAGCGACAGCTTTCCGCTTGGCGGCGGGCGTCACCATTTCTTTCCCACAAGGTCCTTCAACGCGGCATTGTCGAGCATGGCGTCGGCCAGAAGCCGCTTCAGCCGCGTGTTCTCGTCCTCCAGCCCTTCAGGTCGCCGAGCCTCGGTGACATCCATCCCGCCGAAGCGGGCCTTCCAATTGTAGATCGAGGCGTCGCTGACCCCGTGCTTGCGGCACAGATCGCCAACCGATACCCCGGCCTCGTGTTTCTTCAAAATTCCGATGATCTGCTCTTCAGAGAAGCGGCTGCGTTTCATGTCCTGATCCTCTGGATGGGCCAGAACGAACTTCAAACCGGATTAGATCAGAGGGGCAAGGCCTCGGCGCGGTCGTCGACCTCTTCACCCCAGCCGAATGTGCCAACTACTTCAAAGCCGCAGGATATGACCTGGATCAGATAGGACGTGCTCCAATGGTTTACACCTGACAGGAGTCCGGCCCCCACAACCGTTTCGCAATGAGGAGCAGCGCTGCCGCTGCTCCTCCAATCACACGACGGATTCACGATGCGGCAACTCGAGCCATGATTTCGGATCGAATGGCCGATGCGGTGTATAGTGAGGCATCCAGCGGCAAATCCCCAAATGCCAGTTGACACAGAAGATAATTAGCACCTGCCTCTTCCAGCTGATCAAGGAGAGCTTTTCGGACAGAATCTGCCGTTCCCACGACGCACAATTCACTTTCAATTGCTGCATCGAAGTTCAAAGGCAAGTTTGGTGGAGTGGAAATGGCATTTAGTTCGTATAGAAATTTGAAGCTATTGAGCCATCGTTCATAGGCAGGTGCTGCGAGCAAATACGCATCTGTTTCAGAACGCCCTATCACCACCATTCGGAGCAATCCAAGAAATGGCGCTTGCTGGCCAATGTCAGCATCGTGAATTCGGGCGGCGCGGAACGCGTCGGTAACGCTGCGAACAGAAGTGGAAGGTCCGACGCAGGCGATGTTTGCCCCATTCGCAGCGGCCCAGCTAGCCGGCTCGGGTCGATTGGTGGCGATCCATGTCGGCGGATGGGGATATTGGTGAGGTCTCAACGTCAGCGGAACATCTTTCAACTCAAAGTGGCGGCCCTGATAAGAAAGCGTCCCGCCTTTCATCGCATTGATGAGAATCTCACTGGCCTCCGCATACTGTTCTGGTGCTGCTTCTACAGCAACCCCGAAGTATCCCAATTCAGTGGGAGCAGAGCCGCGCCCTATGCCGAGTTCAAGCCTGCCGCCGCTCAACTGATCAAGCATGCAGATCTCCTCGAAGGCACGCAGCGGATGATAGAGCGCAAGTAGCATTACCATGGGACCAACACGAAGACTGCGGGTTCGCTGGGCGACGCTCGCTAAGAACAAATTCGGTGATGGACCTCTGCCATGCGGCGTACAGTGGTGCTCGGCGAGATGATACGCATAAAAGCCATAGCCATCGCACGCTTCTGCTAGGCTCAGCCGATCTGCATATTGTTGTGCGATGTCATCGCCGTTTTCGTCCAGATGATCGAAGATGCCGAAGGTCAGGCCCGAAGCGGAAATTTTCTTCAATTAATTGTTCTCCAAATTACCTATTATTTATTCGCTAATCATCATAGCTGGCGACATATCAGCACCTATTACTTGGCGCTTAATGTGAATTGACTTAATGCTTGTGCACACCGCGATTCTTCTTAAAGCTCATACAGACGCGTTTGGCGGCAGCAAGGAATTTGTCCATCTGCTCTGTGGTGCCAATGCTGACGCGAATACAGTTCTTCAAATCTACGTCAGGAAAGCTGGCGATGAGGATCGCCTGCTCTTTCAACGCGGCTTGCCAGCATGAGCCCTCCTGTCCCGCCGGCACACGGGCCAGCAAAAAGTTTGCGTGGGAGGGTGTTACGGAAAAGCCAAGTTGCAACAGCGCCAGGGTCACTCGCTGTCGTTCATGCTTGATGTGCCTGTGGTTCTCTTCGTAGGCGTGGCGATGCGCAAGAATGCTTTTCCCGACCGCCTGCCCGATCACGTTCATGTTGAAGACATTCTGGATGTTGCGCAGCCTGCCAATGATTTCTGGGTGACCGAAACCGAAGCCGACTCGCACGCCAGCAGCAGCATAGCTCTTTGAAAAAGTCCTCAAGATCAAAAGATTCGGATGTCTATTGACGAGGCGCAGGGCATTGTCGGGTGCGAAGTCAACGTAGGCCTCATCCAAGACGACCAAGCGATCTGCTTGCTCCACAAGGCGTTCGATTTCGGCCACCGGCACGAATGTTCCGGTCGGATTGTTCGGATTAGCCAACAGAATGAACTTCGCGTCTTTTGCGGGGCCGGACAGCAGTTTTTCTATCGGCAGGGGATGAGCTTCGCTCGATGCGATTTCGAGAAACTCGGCACCCTGCAACATGGCAAGTTTACGGTTGAACGAAAATCCGGGCGACAGCATCGCCACTCTATCTCCTGGGGCGAGGAAAGCTCTGTAGATGAGTCCGAGCAGCTCCGACGAACCGTTGCCGGCAATCACCTGATCTTTGGAAAATCCGTAAGCATCGGAGGCAGCTGCCCTTAAGCTGAGATTGTCGTCTTCCGGATAAAGATACTGGTGTTCGATCGCAGCAATTGCACTTTGCATTACGCTCTTCGGCAACGGAAACGGGTTCTCGTTCGTATTTAGCTTAACGCAATTTGCATCCGTCGCTGGTCCGTTGGACGAGAGAGCATCTAATTTGCTGGCCACCGGCGAAAAAAGCGAAAGCACGGTCTTCAGTTTTGCATCGCACATGTTCTTCTCCGTTTTTCAGTCCCGCAGGGCATGTGACATGAGGCAATAGTTGATCGTGACTTGATCGACGTTCGGCTATATCAGCGCTGCCTTCCCACCCTGGTGGGGATCGCCGACCACGGTTTGGATTTGACACCGGCAAGCTGTCGAGAACCTGATGACGACCCAACGTGTGGCCGACGGCCGATTCGGCGCAACAGACGGTGTTTCAACATCGCATCGTCCTCAAAGCCGCATGCAGGGCCTGCACGACAGCCCGTCTCCAGCGCCCGCAGATAGGTGGAAGCCGAAGTCTTGCCGAACCTCAGTTGCTCTGCCACCTGGCCCACCGGACTGCCCTGTTTATGGGTCAGGCGCAGGATATCTCTGACGCTCGTTCGTCTTGCTTGCTTCCGTCTTGGCATGGGCTCTCTCGGTTTGCTGATGAGAGAGCCAAATACCGGCTCATCTGAGCATGAGACGCAGGCCTGACGATATGGAGCGTCGCTGTGGCGCGCGTAGCCAAGAGGGTTCGCCTCGGTGGCGGGGCATGCAAGACGGCGCACCTCCTTAGCCATCCTGTCCCATCGTCTCAGATCGTGAGGCGCACCTTATAGTCGGTGAGGAGATCTTGCAGGGTCAGGTTACGCCCTAGCGCTTAAGGTTGTTGGTCGCACCGAGCAAGCGCGGGACCTGTCGACGGACAACAGCGGTGCCACTGCCGGCACTAGGTCGTCCAGCATCGCAGTGAACCGCGTACGTAGTATTTTGTCGTAGGCGGCATTCTGGATAGCCGGATACGGGCTCTTCACCCGCTGCACCACCGATTGCGGGATGATGTCGCGAGAAACATTCACGGATTTCGTGAAAAAAGTGTACCCGCCGAAGAGCCCCACTCGCGGGGGCGGTGCAGCACCACCTCGGTGTCACTGCTCGTGTTCATGCGATGGACTAGGCCGGCCAGCTGTTGACGCAGCTCGCGGTAGTTGTAAGTCTCACCCGTGTAGACGAGCACCAAGTCAGGTCGGCCATCCTCCTGGAGCATCCTCGGCTGACGGCCGCCCTGGATATCGATGATTGCCAGGCGGTGGTGTCCC
>NZ_RZSA01000190.1:0-8398 GCF_003998075.1 Mesorhizobium sp. M2A.F.Ca.ET.037.01.1.1
GCTTCGATGGCCTTGGCCGGCGCGCCAGCGAAGAAATCGCTCCAGAAGCGGCGGCGGCGGTTGCCCTTCGGCAGTTTCTCCGCGGCGGCGCGGAACGACGCGGCAAGCGCCGCCAGCCGGCCGAGCGAAGGCGGCAGCATGCGGTCGATGCGGACACGCAGCATCTGCGCCAGAACCGGTCCGGCGCCCTCGGTGCCGATGGCAATCGCAACCGGCGCGCGGTTGACCAGCGCCGGGGTGAAGAAATCGCACACGTCCGGCTGGTCTACCGCATTGACCGGAATGCCCAACCGGCGCGCGTCCTCGGCGACGCGGCGGTCGAGCGCCTTGTCGCCACTGGCTGCGAACACCAGGGCGACATCCTGGAGATGCGCGGCCTCATAGGCGGCACCGATGTGAACGGCACCGGACGCGGCGACGAAGGCGAGCAGGTCGGGATCGGCGTCGTCGGCAATGATGCGCAGCGCCGCGCTCGACTGGGCGAGCAGCCGGGCCTTGGCAAGCGCCTCTTCGCGATTGCCGACGATGGCCACGGCTTCGCCGTCGATCCGCATGAAGACCGGGAAGGCATTGAGCTTGGCGTTGGCTGGCGACATGGCGACGAGCAATAGTGAAACAGTTTGGCAGTTTTACGCGGACTGGCCAAAAACCAGAAGGCAATCACTCGCGCGTCGCCGAACGGCAGGCAATCGCTTTTTCGCAGCCGCGAAGAGCAAGAGAAAAAAATTCTACTTTGAGAATGAGAGAGCCGGAACGGCGTGAGAAACCACGCTGATCTTTCGTGACTTTTACCATCGGCCCGGGAAAGCGGCAAAACAGTTTTTTCTAAATTCTACTAACTTAGTAGATTAAGCCGACCTTGCCGGTCGGCGCGCAACCTCGCCTGGTAGGAGCAGTTGAGAGTGCCACCGACACGTCGGAACAATCCTGCTCCGCGGCTCGTTTGGCTAGGCATCCATTCTGTCGATCCTGGGCTCGACCGGTCGGCACCCCGCAAGCAAAGGAGGAACACCATGAACATCAAGCTGAAGCACGGATTGTGGGTCGTCGTGGCCGATGGCGAAAAGGCACTCTTCCTGCGCAACCAGGGCGACAACAAGTTCCCGAACCTGGAGGTGGTGCACGAGATGGAGCAGGAGAACCCCGCGACGCGCGAGCAAGGCACGGACAAACCCGGCCGCCAGAGCAACGAAGGCCCCCGCAGCGCCGTCGAGGAGACCGATTGGCACCGTCTCGGCAAGGAACGTTTCGCTGTCGAGATCGCCGACCGGCTCTACAAGCTCGCGCATCGCGGCGCATTCGACGCGGTCGTGCTGATCGCACCGCCGCAGGTGCTTGGCGAGATGCGCCAGAAACTGCACAAAGAGGTGAGCGAGAAGGTGCAGGCCGAAATTCCCAAGACGCTCACCAACCACACGATTCCCGATATCGAGACCCTCTTGCAAGCGGCATAAGCGGCCGAGGCAAAGCAGCTTCGGGACCAAATGCGTTCCGCGACCGTCTCTTTGTCGGCGCGTCGCCGATTTCCCGGTTTGCACCCTGTTTCTAGGTCGATTTCTGCGCGGCGGCGGTTGCATGATCGCCGCTCCGTCCACCATATTGCCGAAGGCGACGGCCTCGGCGGGCGCCCATCCGAATCGTGAATTTTCGAAAGGCGCGCAAAAAGACAATGCCGCATGACACGCCCCTTATCGCCACCATCGTCGCCGGTCTGGGGCTGGCATTCGTCTTCGGGGCTTTAGCCAACCGTTTCCGCATCCCGCCGCTTGTCGGTTACCTCGTCGCCGGCGTCCTGGTCGGGCCGAACACGCCGGGCTTCGTCGCCGACGCCAGCCTTGCCAACGAGCTCGCTGAAATCGGCGTCATCCTTTTGATGTTCGGCGTCGGCCTGCATTTTTCGCTGAAGGACCTTCTGTCCGTCCGCGCCATCGCCGTGCCGGGCGCCATCGTGCAGATCGGCTTCGCCACCCTGCTTGGCGTCGGGCTTGCCTGGTTGCTCGGCTGGCCGCTGGGCGCCGGCCTGGTCTTCGGACTGGCGCTTTCGGTCGCCTCGACTGTGGTGCTCTTGCGCGCCTTGCAGGAACGGCGATTGATCGGGACCGAACGCGGCCGCATCGCGGTCGGCTGGCTGATCGTCGAGGATCTCGCCATGGTGCTGGCGCTGGTGTTGTTGCCCGCGCTCGCCGGCGTGCTCGGCGGCCGGGCGCAGGTCGATGATCATACGAGCCTGCTCTCGCTGCCCGCCAGCTACGGCATATGGGGCGTTGTCGGCATCACCCTCGCCAAGGTCGCCGCCTTCGTCGTCGTCATGCTGGTGGTCGGGCGCCGGGTCATTCCCTGGATCCTGCATTATGTCGCCCACACTGGCTCGCGCGAATTGTTTCGGCTTTCGGTGCTGGCTATCGCGCTCGGCGTCGCCTTCGGCGCGGCGAAGCTGTTCGGCGTCTCGCTGGCGCTCGGCGCTTTCTTCGCCGGCATGATCATGAGCGAGTCCGAGCTCAGTCATCGCGCGGCGGAAGAATCGTTGCCGCTTCGCGACGCCTTCTCGGTGCTGTTCTTCGTCTCGGTCGGCATGCTGTTCGACCCGCTCAGCCTGATCAGCAACGGCCTGCCGATCCTCGCCACCTTGGCCATCATCGTCGTCAGCAAGTCGTTCGCCGCCTTCGTCATCGTCATCGCCTTCCGCTATCCGATCGCCACCGCGCTGATGATTTCGGCGAGCCTTGCCCAGATCGGGGAATTCTCCTTCATCCTTGCCGAGCTTGGCGTCGGCCTAAAATTGCTGCCCGAACAGGGCCGCGACCTGATCCTGGCCGGCGCGATCCTCTCGATCCTGCTCAATCCGCTGATGTTCCTCCTTGTCGATTGGATGAAGCCGTGGCTGGAAAAGCGCGCCGGCAACACGGCACCTGTCGAAGAGCAAAGGCCGATCGGCCCGGCCACCGAGCCCGGCCAGATTGCTTCGGTCCAGGCAACGCTGGGAAAGGAAGACGGCCCGCCGCCCAAGACCGCGCTTGCCGGCCATTCCATCCTGATCGGTTACGGCCGCGTCGGCAGCCTCGTCGGCGTAGCGCTGAAGGAAGCCGCCCTGCCCTTCCTGGTGATCGAGGATGCCGACAAGACGCTGGCCAAGCTGCGTGACGACGGCATCGAGACAGTGGCCGGCAATGCCGCCAATGCGGATGTCTTCGCGGCCGCCAATCCGGAAGGCGCGAAGCGGCTGATCCTCGCCATCCCCAATGCCTTCGAGTCCGGCCAGATCGTGCTTCGAGCCCGCGCCGCCAATCCTGCGATCAATATCATCGCCCGCGCGCACTCCGACGCCGAGGTCGAGCATCTGAAAAGCCTCGGCGCCGACACGGTGATCATGGGCGAGCGCGAGATCGCGCGCGGCATCGTCGAGGTGGTAACCGGCAAAAACACCGGTGCGTCCGGGCCTGCCATGGCGATCAATCCACAGCCCGCTTGATGGGCGTCAAATTGTAAACGCGGAACCGCCATTCTGCGCGATATCGCTGAGATATTTCGCCGGCGGCTTGCCCAGCGCCTTCTTGAACATGGTGATGAAGGCGGTGACGGATTCATAGCCGAGATCGCCCGACACCCGCTGCACGCTGGCGCCGGCGGACAGTTCCCTGAGCGCCACGATCAGGTGCAACTGCTGGCGCCAGCGGCCGAAACTCAGGCCCGTCTCCTTGACGACGAGGCGCGCCAGGCTGCTTTCGCTGAGCGCCACCCGGTTGGCCCATTCCGCCAGCGTGCTGCGATCTGCAGGGTTGTCGGCCAATGCTTCCGCGATCCGGCGCAGCCGCGGCTCGGCCGAGATCGGCAAATGCAATTGCTGCACCGGCATGAGCGGCTCGGCGAGCAGGACCTTTCCCAGGAAGTCGCAGCGCGGGTCGTCCGGCGCGCATTCCGACAGCTCGATGATCACTTCGCGCAGCAGCGGCGAGATCGAAAGCGTGCAGCACCGATCCGGCAGGTCGGCGGCGCCAGGCTCGATATAGACGAAGAAAATCCGCGCATTCGCCGTCGCGATGTTGCTGTGTTCCATGCGGGTCGGCACCCACACGCCGCAATGCGGCGGCACCATCCAGAGCCCGGTCGGAACCCGACAGGTGACGGCGCCGCCGAGCGCGAAGACGAGCTGCCCCTTGCGATGCCAATGCGCGCGCACCTCGGCCCTGGTCTCGGTGACATCGACGCCAACGGCGATCGCCGGCGCAGCCACGTCGTCGACATCGAAATCTAGCCAGGGCCAGCGGGGTGGCTGTCTCATGATTGAATGTTTTTAGCGATCATTTGGCTGTATCTCTAGATTCTTCAGTCACGAAAGATAGGTTCGCGCCGATATCCTCGCAATCGATCGCGTCTCAGACGCCAATTCAAAGGTGGGCCATGCTCGCTCTCGCCATTTCTTCCGACAGCCCCAGCCGGCTGAACCTCACCGAGGCCGACGAGCCAAACTGCAATGCGAACGAAGCATTGGTCGCAATTCATGCAATATCATTGAATCGTGGCGAGCTGCGCCTGCTCGCCATCCGCCCCGACGGCTGGATCCCCGGCCAGGATATCGTCGGCATCGTGGAACGCGCGTCGGCCGACGGCTCAGGCCCGGCAAGGGGGCACGCGCGTCGCGGCCTTGGTCGACCAGGCCGGCTGGGCCGAACATGTCGCCGTTCCGACCGACCGTCTCGCCGTCATACCCGATGGCGTCAGCTTCGCGTCCGCCGCCACGCTGCCGGTGGCGGGCACGACGGCGCTGAGGACCTTGCGCCATGGTGGCGTTCTCGCCGGCCAGCGGGTGCTGATCACCGGCGCGAGCGGCGCGGTCGGTCGCTTTCAGATCCAGATTGCCCGCGAGCAGGGCGCCTCGGTGACCGCGATCGCCTCGGCCCGGCATCACGATGATCTTCGCGATCTGGGCGCCGGGCAGGTCGTCGAATCGATCGAACTAGCCGAGGGGCCGTCTTCGCTGATCACTGAGTCGGTCGGCGGCAAGAGCCTCGCCGCCGCGATCGAACGTGTGACACCCGGTGGCACCATCGTCATGTTCGGCTCGAGCAGCGGCGAACTCACGCCTGTAGGGTTTCGCCAGTTCGTTCCAGGCCACGAGGGCGCCAAGCTGCAGACCTTCGCCTATTACTCATCCGGCTCAGCCATCGGCGCCGACATCGCCGCCCTGCTCGATCTCGTCGCGGCCGGCAGGCTGAAAACCCGCGTGGCCATGACCGTGCCGTGGACGGACATCGGCCAGGCCCTGGACGCGCTCAGACAGCGCAGCTTCAGCGGCAAGGCCGTCCTCACTGTGGCTTGAAATCAGCCAGGTCAGACGTGCTGGCCGCCATTGATGTGGATTTCCGAGCCGGTCACGTAAGACGACTGGCCGGAGCACAGGAAGTAGATGATGTCGGCCACTTCCGAGGTGCCGCCCAGCCTTCTCAGCGGGATCGTCTCGACTATTCTGTCCGTGCCTGGCGACAGGATCGCCGTGTCGATCTCGCCCGGCGCGATCGCGTTGACGCGGATGCCATGCGGACCGAAATCATGCGCCATCTCGCGCGTCAGCGAGCCGAGCGCCGCCTTCGACGTCGCATAGGCCGTGCCGGCAAAAGGATGCACCCTCGTGCCGGCGATCGAGGTGACGTTGACGATCGAGCCCTTGGCGGCGGCGAGTTCTTTGAAAAGGCCCCTCGCCAGCATGATCGGCGCGAAGAAATTGACCTGGAAGACGTCGCGCCAGACATGCATCGGCGTCTCGATCGAGTTCATCCGGCTGCCGTCCTTCAGCTTCGGCGAGATGCCGGCATTGTTGACCAGCGCGTGCAGCTGTCCGCCATGCGCCTCGAGCCGGTGGCGGATCTCCGACACGGCGATGCCGACATCTTCCTGGTCGGCGAGGTCGACCTTGATGTGATCCTCGGGGCCGGCCGGCCACGGGCAATCCTCGGCGAAGGCCTGGCGCGAGCAGGTGATGACGCGCCAGCCCTCGCGCGAGAAACGCTTCACCGTCGCATGGCCGATGCCACGGCTGGCGCCGGTAAGCACGATGGTTTTTCTGCTGTCGGTTTCGGCCATGAACTTTGTCTCCGGCCGGACATGTAGCCGAAGGCGGCAATCATTGCGAGAGGGCGAGTTGCCGCCGCAGCGATGATCCCGGAATGTGGTTTCCGGTTTTCGGGATCGCGACGGAATAAAAGCTGGAGCCGTTCCGATCTGGCGAACGGGCTTCAACCCCCGCCCAGTATGTCGAGGATCGAGGTCTGCCGCCTTTTCTTCGGACCGCCGACATCGCCAGGCGGCACCGGATGCTTGATCGAGGCGGTCGATCCGCTGTCGCTGGGCATGTCGAAGCCCTCGGCATCGACCGTCTGGGCTGGACGCGGCTGGCGGGCGGGCGCCTGGGCAACGGGCTGCGATGGGGCGGCGGGCTGCGGCGACTGGCCGACGGCCGCGGGCGGCACGGGCGGCTGCGAGGCATCCGCCGACGGGATCTCGTCCGGCACGATCGTATCGGACGGCGTCGACTTCCAGGTGCCGGGCAGCGGCCTGACCGGCACGCCTTCATGCGCGGCCACCATGAATTCGTGCCAGGCCTGCGCCGGGAGCGCGCCGCCGGTGACCTTCTTCATCGGGCTGCCGTCGTCATTGCCGAACCACACGCCGGTGGTGAGATTGGCGGTGTAGCCGACGAACCAGGCGTCCCGCGAATTCTGGCTGGTGCCGGTCTTGCCGGCCGAAGGCCAGTTGAACGCCGCCTTCTTGGCGGTGCCGACCTCGACGGTACCGGTCATCATCGAGTTCATCATGCCCACGATATCGGCCTTGATGACGCGCGGCGCGCTGCCGGTGCTGCCCTCGTAGAGCACCTTGCCGTTTGCTGTCGTGATGCGCTGGATGAAGTGGATGTCCGGCTTGTAGCCGCCATTGGCGAAAGGCACATAGGCCGAGGTCAGTTCAAGCG
The DNA here is from genome assembly GCF_003998075.1 of Mesorhizobium sp. M2A.F.Ca.ET.037.01.1.1. NCBI lineage: Bacteria > Pseudomonadati > Pseudomonadota > Alphaproteobacteria > Hyphomicrobiales > Phyllobacteriaceae > Mesorhizobium > Mesorhizobium sp. M2A.F.Ca.ET.037.01.1.1. The sequence continues at coordinate 6,965 of NZ_RZSA01000190.1, forward strand.
GCGTCACTTCCGAAGTGCCCAGCGCGATCGAGGTGTTGGCCTGCAGGTCGGACTGGATGCCCATGCGATGCGCGGCCTCGACCACGGCGTCGGGGCCGACCTCCATGGTGAGCTGGGCCGCCACCGAGTTGAGTGACTTGGCGAGCGCCGTCGCCAGCGTGACCTTGCCGTAATATTTGCCGCCGTAATTGTCGGGCGTCCATTTGCCTATCTTGATCGGCGCATCGTTGCGGATGCTGTCCGGCGTGCGGCCGGCCTCCAGCGCCGCCATATAGACGAAGGGCTTGAAGGCGGAGCCGGGCTGCCGGCGCGCTTCCGAGGCGCGGTCGAACTGGCTGGTCGAATAATCATAGCCGCCGACCATGGCGCGCACCGCGCCGGAATCGTCGATCGACACCAGCGCCCCTTGGGTGACGTTGAGCTTCTTGCCGCTCTCGTCGATCAGCCGGCGGATCGACTGTTCGGCAAGCTTCTGCAGGTTGAGGTCGACCGTGGTGTCGATGACGATGTCGCCGCGCACGTCGCCGATCAGGTCGGGAAGCTCGTCCATCACCGTGTCGGCGACATAGTTCTCCGAGCCGGTCCAATAGGACGGCGCGCGCGTCGCCGGCGCGCTCAGCGCCGTCTTGTATTCCTTGTCGCTGATCTTGCCTGTCTGGCGCATGGCCGCGAGCACGAGTTGCGCCCGCTCCTCGGCCGCCTTCGGGTCGCGCGCCGGCGAAAGCTTCGACGGCGCCTTGAGCAGGCCTGCCAGCAGGGCTGCCTCCGAAAGCGACACGTCGCGCGCGCTCTTGCCGAAATAGCGCCGCGAGGCCGCCTCGACGCCATAGGCGCCCGAGCCGAAATAGACCCGGTTGAGGTACATTTCGAGGATCTGGTCTTTCGTGTGCTTGTGCTCGAGCCAGAGCGCCAGCAGCACTTCCTGGACCTTGCGCTCCAGCGTGCGGTCCGGCGTCAGGAACAGGTTCTTGGCCAGCTGCTGCGTCAGCGTCGAGCCGCCCTGCGAGAAATGCCCGCCGATGAGGTTGGTGACCATGGCGCGCGACAGGCCGATCGGGTCGATGCCGAAATGCGAATAGAAGCGCCGGTCCTCGATGGCGACGACGGCTTCGGGGATATAGGGCGACATTTCGTGCAGCCCGACGGCCTCGCCGCCCGACGCGCCGCGATTGGCGATCAGCGCGCCATCGACCGAGACGATCTTGATGTTCGGCGCGCGGTCAGGGACCGACCACGTCGTCGCCGCCGGCATCTTGGCGCCATAATAGACGACGACGCCGGCCGCCGCGATGCCGCCCCAGATGCACAGCACAAAGCACCAGTAGACCAGCCGAGTGGCGATGCCGAGCAATCCGCGTCGGTTGCGATCGCGGCCGCGGCCGCGATCGCAACCGACGCGGATTGCTCGGCATCGCCACTCGGCTGGTCTACTGG
>NZ_RZSA01000191.1:0-8334 GCF_003998075.1 Mesorhizobium sp. M2A.F.Ca.ET.037.01.1.1
GCATCCGGCTGCCGACGATCTGCGTGCGCCCCGGCAAGCCGAACAAGGCAGCCTCCAGCTTTTTCTCAGGCATCATCCGCGAGCCGCTCGCCGGGCAGGAGGCGATCCTGCCGGTGCCGCGCTCAGTGCTGCACACCCATGCCAGCCCGCGCTCGGCGGTCAATTTCCTGATCCATGCGGCCGAAATCGACGGCGACAAGGTCGGACCGCGTCGCAACCTCACCATGCCCGGAGTCGCCGTCACCGTCGGCGAGCAGATCGAGGCGCTGGAGCGCATTGCCGGCGCCGAAGTCGCGAAGCGGATCCGCGAGCAACCCGACGAGACCATCTGGGCAATCGTCAAAGGCTGGCCGACACGGTTCGAGGCAAGGCGGGCGCGGGAGCTCGGCTTTGCCGCCGAGAAGAACTTCGACGAGATCATCCAAGCTCATATCGAAGATGAGCTCGGCAAAACGGTCGCTTAGGTGAACTCTAAGGGGTCACAGCTTTCCCGAGATAACCTTTACCCGCCTCTCTGCAATTAATTCGATCGTAGGGAGTGAAGGCGAAGGAACGCCCAGTCACCTGCGTTGTCAAAATGTCGTGGTGATGCCACCGTCCACGGCGATTGTCTGGCCAGTGACGAAGGAAGCCGCGTCGCTGGCGAGAAAAACCACGATGCCGGCGATCTCCTCCGGCTTTCCCCAGCGGCCGAGTGCCGTGCGTGTCTTCAGCCAGCGCGCCCAATCCGGATCCTCGGCGAGGCCGGCATTCACCTCGGTCGCGAAGGTTCCGGGGGCGACGGCGTTCACGGTGATCCCGTGGCCGCCGAGTTCGACGGCGAGCGCCCGGGTCAGGCCGTCGATACCGGCCTTGGCCGCGGGATAGGCGACGTCTCCGGCCCGGCCGAGTTGCGCGATGACGGAGGAAACATTGATGATCCGGCCCGGCGCGCCGCGGCGGATCAAGGCACGGGCGACCGTTTGGCTCATCGCATAGGCGGAAACCAGGTGGCCGTCGAGCATGGCGCCGAATTCCTCCGGCGACATGGCGTCGAAGCCGCGGCGATCGCGACGGCCGACATTGTTGACGAGGATGTCGATGTCGCCCAGCCCGGCAAGCGCCTGCTGCGCGGCGTCGCGCCGAGTGACGTCGAACGGCGCGCCATGCGCATCCAGGCCCTGGTCCCGCATTCCGGCGATGGCTGCCTCGAGCGTGGCGGGCTCGCGCCCGTTCAGGATCACGCGGGCGCCGGCTTCGGCCAGGCCGCGCGCCATCTCGAGCCCGAGCCCACGCACCGATCCTGTCACCAGGGCGGTTCGGCCGGCAAGCGAGAAGCTCATGCTGCACGCCATCGAATACCTCGACTGAAACGACCGTTTCAGTTAGGTATTACAGCGGGCATGAAAGGAGCGCAAGATGGCCGGGCATGAAGCAGTGACTGCCGAACCCTCCCTCCGCCGGGCGGAACTGCTCGATGCCAGCTATGCCTATGTGCTCGACCATGGTCTCAATGGATTGTCGTTGCGCCCGCTGGCGGCCGCCATTGGCTCCAGTCCCCGTGTGCTGCTCTATCTGTTCGGCAGTAAGGAGAAGCTGCTGCGCGAACTGCTGGTCCGGGCGCGCACCGAACAGATCGCGCAACTGACTGTCGCGCTCGCGGCCGAGGGCCGAAGCCATGGCCTCGAAGAAACGGCCGGGCGATTGTGGGCATGGATGTCCGCGCCCGAGCAACGTCCGATGGTCAGGCTCACCTATGAGGCGTTCCTGCTTTCTTTCAGCCATAAGCCCGGTCCGTGGGCGGGATTCGCGGCGGAAGCGGCCCAGGACTGGCTGGACCTGCTGATCGACACCCAGACGCAGCTCCCGCGAGCCGAGGCCGAGGCGCGGGCTACCCGTATACTCGCAACGATACGCGGCCTGCTGATCGACCTTCTGGCCAATGGCGATAATGAAAGAATTGCCGCCGCCGTGCGCATGGGCTGGCTCTGAGTTGGACCGGACGCCGCGCGAAGGCGCCCCCTCCATTATTGCGTTGCATACCGACAGCTGTTCCGCTCGCGCAACCGGATGACATCGAAGCTGTTCAGGCCATAGACGCGATTACCGCCAGTCCGGCGACCGCTTCGGGATCGGCCAGCCTGACATTGACGGCCGCGCGCGTCCTTCCTCCATCGTCGGCACTTCAGACGCCGCCCGACAGGCTGGCCGACAGAAGCAGCAAGCCGACGATGAAAATGAAGGCGGCGCCGCCGATCTCGACGATGGAATGGATATGGTTGCCGATGCGGCCGTCGCCGGCGAAGTAGACGGCCCAGTTCTTCGCCAGCACGGCGATCGTCGCCAGTGCCGAGACGGTGATCGCGGTGCCGATCGACATCGCCAGCACCGACAGCAGCCCGCCCAGCCACAGTCCGTTGAGCAGCGCGAAGCTCAGCACGATCAGCGCGCCGGAGCAGGGGCGGATGCCCACGGCGGCCACCGCCGACCAGGCGGTCTTCCAGTCGAAGCGGTCGCCTGACAGCATCGCCGGATCCGGCGCATGCGAATGGCCGCAGGTCTCGCAGACTTCGCCCGGGCCATGGTCGTGATGCTGATGTTCATGACTGTGACTGTGCGCGGCATGGTCGTGATGATGGAGATCGTGCGCGCCGTGATCATGGCTATGTGTATGGTCATGATCATGATCGTCATGCACGTGGAGGGCATGGGAATGCGCGGCGTGCGCGTGCGCATGAGCATGGCCGGCATGGGAATGCGCGTGAGCGTGGGAATGCGCGTGAGCGTGCGCGCGGGAGTGCCCGCCATGCGAATGGCCGGCATGGGCGGCCGACAGGCTGTAGGCGGGCGCTCTGCCGAACAGGCGCAGCGCCGATGGACCGAGCTTGCGCCAAAGCAGCCAGGCGCCGAACAAGGTGACCAGCACGAAGCTGGAGATTTCGAGGAACCAGGCGGCGTCGGTCATCGAGATGGCGGTGCCGCGCAGCACGAAATAGGCAAGCACCATGACGACCACCGCCGTCAGGCCCTGCAGCAGCGCCGAAACGAAGGAAAGCAGGATGCCGCGCCTCAGCGCCACTTCGTTTGCGACCATGTAGGAAGAGATCACCGCCTTGCCGTGGCCGGGGCCGGCGGCATGGAAGATGCCATAGGCGAAGGACAGGCCGATCAGCAGCCAGAGCTTGCTGCCGTCCTGACGCATCGCCTTCATGGCCGCCGCCAGCGAGTGATAGAATTCCTGCTGCCTGAGATTGATCCACATCAGGATATGGGCGAACGGACCTGTGGTGGTCGGCGCCATGCCGTCATTGGTGCCGATGCCGAGCGAGCTTTGCGCATGCGCGGCGCCGGGCAGGTGGGCGATCACCAATGTGGCGGCCAGCAGGCCAAGCGCCAAGCGGATATTCGTGGGATGCCCCACGAATATCCGCTTGGATTCCCTTGTCTGCCGCAGGTTCCGATCGCAAAACCGTGCGACACTTTTGCGGAACCTGCTTGCGCGTAACGACGGTTTCATCACCAAATCATCCTTCCGGCGGGCAGTCCAATTCGAGCTTGGTGGCGAAGATCTTGCTCATGTCCGTGCCTGTCGGATCGTTGAAGAACGCGTCCGTCAGGGTCTTCTGGTTTTCCTTGATCGCCTCGTCCGGATCCGGACGGATGACCTTCTTGGTGCAGGTCGAGGGCAGGCCTTCGACGGTCATGTTGGCGTCGTCGGTGAAGTCGATCGCGGTGTAGAAGGTCGGATCGTAGACACCGATGTCGACCTTGCCGGCAAGCTTGATCGGCGTCTTCGGCTGCGACTCGAACAGGATGATCAACTGATCGTTGTCGAAATTCGCCATCAGATGCGGCGGCGGCACCATGGGCACGTCCTTGCCGTCCTGGGTGACGAGCTGGAAGTAGTTGAACTCGGCCAGCGAGGAATGGACGGTGTCGGCCACTTCCTTGAGCTCTTTGTCGTCAAGCTTCAGATCGGAGTTCTTGTCGAACTCCATCATCACTGTACTCGAAAACAGGTCGTCGAAGCGCCAAAGGTGGCGCAGCGCCGTCACACTTTGGTGATCCTGGCTGAGGATGACGTCGAGCCGGGCTTCGGCGAAGACATGCGGATGGACTTCAGCCTGCTCTACCGAGGCCAATATGGCCGCAAGGGCCGAAGCCAGCATGGTTGCTTGCCGTTTCAGATGCATTCCGTGCCGCGATTCCATTGACTTAGAGCGGTTCTGCGTTCCACGCTGACCCGCTCTAATAATTTGTTTTGCGCAATTCCGGACGGAAAACCGCTACGCACTTTTCCTGGAATTGCTCTCGGGAGCGAGCCCAGAGTTAGCAGAAAGGGGGCGAAATTGGGACGCTCGCTCAGGCGCCCGTGTCGCGCGTCCTGAACCAGTGCACCAGGAAGTCGACGAAGACCCTCACCTTGGCCGGCAAATAGCGGCGGTGCGGGTAGACGGCGAAGATGCCGGTGCCGGCCAGGATGCGATCGTCGAGCGCGGTGACCAGCTTGCCGGACGCGAGGTCGGGGGCGGCGATGAAATCGGGCAGCATGGCAAAGCCCAGGCCGGAGAGCGCGGCGGCTCTCGCCACGATCGGGCTGTTGACCTCGATAGGCCCGGAAACGGCGACGCTGATGGATTCCTCGCCTTCGCCCTTGAAGCGCCAGTTGGCCAGCGAGCGGCCGTTGGTGTCGACGATGCAGGGCAGGTTTGCGAGATCCTGCGGGCGCGTCGGCGCGCCATGCTTGGCGATCAGCTCCGGCGACGCGCACAGCCTGACCGAGAACGGCGCCAGCCGCCTGGCGATCAGCGAGGAGTTCTCCAGCCGCGAGATGCGCACGGCAAGGTCAAAGCCTTCCTCGACAAGGTCGACGAAGCGGTCGTCGAGATGGATGTCGAGCACGATGTCGGGATGCTGCCTGGCGAAGTCGACCAGCGACTGACCGATCGGCGCGTCGGCGAAGGTGCGGGCGGCCGACAGCTTGATCCTGCCGCGGACGTCGCCGGAAGACTGGCGCACCGCCTCGGCAAGGCTGTCAACCTCGCGCACGATCTCCGAGGCGCGCTGATAATAGGTGTGGCCGGCCTCGGTCAGCGAGAACTGGCGCGTGGTGCGGTTCAAGAGCAGCGCGCCGAGCTCGTCCTCCAGCTCGCGCACATATTTCGACAACAGCGCCTTGGAGCGGCCGATCTTGCGCGCCGCGGCCGAAAAGCCCTCCGCCTCGACCACGTCGATGAAGGCGCGCATGCGGGTCAATGTATCCATGGTCAGACCTTTCGTGCCGCGTCGAGAATCTTGCGGCCGAGCCGTATCAGGGCAACGTCGCTGCCGGAAGGCCCAAGCAGCGACAGGCCGAAGGGCGCGCCGTCGACGGAGCCGATCGGCAAGGTGATCTGCGGAAAGCCCGAAAGACCCGAAAGGCATAAGAGATGCAGCGCCCTTTCGCGGTAGGCCTGGAACTGTTCCGGGGTGCTGGCGGCGAGCGGCGCCGCGCCGGGAACGGTGGGCAGGACGAGAAAGCCGTCATTGCCAAGCAGGGCGCCGAGCTCGGCCCGGAAAGCCAGCCGCCGCGCCGCTTCGGCGGCGGCAGTTTTGGCATCTATGGTGCGGCCGAAGGCAAAACGCTCCTCGACGCCCGGGCTGAGGCGACCGCCGGCCGAGATCCACGGGCCATGCTCGCGCCAGGCCTCGAAGGCCTGCAGGCGGCGAAAGCACCAGTAAAGCTCGTCGGGGAATGAAGCGAAGGCGTATTCGGTTTCCACGGGCTGGCCTATGACAGCGGCGGCCAGCGCCTTCATGCGCGCATATTGCGCGGCCTCCGCCGGACCCATGACGAAGGCGTCCAGCCAGCGGATCGAGAGCGGGCGGTTGAGCGGGTGCTGATGCAGGTCGCGGCCGAGCAGCAGCTTGCCGACCGTCTCATAGGTCTCGATGTCGTCGGCGAACCAGCCGAACGTGTCGAAGCTCGATGCCAGCTTCATCGCCCCGTCGAGCGAAATGCGGCCATGGGTGGTGCGTAGCCCGATCAGGCCGCAGAAGCTCGCCGGCGCGCGGATCGAGCCGCCGGTGTCGGAGCCGGTGGCGATGTTCGCCAGCCCGCCGGCAACCGCGGCCGCCGAGCCGGAAGAGGAGCCGCCGGTGACGCGATCGGGCGCGGCGGGATTGACCGGGTATGGGAAATGCGCGTTCTGGCCGAACAGCGAGAAGGCCAGCTCGTCGGTCTGGGTCTTGCCGACGAATCGCGCGCCGGCGTCGAGGATGGCCTGCACCGCTTGCGCCGTGCGCGAGGCGGCATGCGCCTCCTCGTATTTTTGCGGGTTGCCGCAGCCGGTGCGGTAGCCGGCGACGTCATAGATGTCCTTGACGGCCAGGCGCAGGCCGGCGAGCGGGCCCAATTCCGCATCCTCCACAGGCATTTGGCGCAGATTGAGGAAGGCGTTCAGCGGTCCTTGAGTTCCTGGCATCGTTCGATTTCCGGATACAGTCGGACCAACATTGTTCGATGCCAGAAATTTTACAACCTGGGCTTACGATTTTTGTTGATTGTGAAACCCTTCGCTCCTATATCGCGCTTGCCCAAAGTCGCACGTGCCTGTGGGTGTCCGCCGATCCTCGAATGGTGAGGGCAATCGGTAAGGTAACTGGAGCCAACCCCTCCAGTCGGTCAGTGGCCAACCACAAGACCGAGGACACCTTGAAGCAACGACGGTGCGGGCCTTTCTGGTTCTCTTCCGGTTGTCCAAAGACCGGGGTTACTAAAGAGGCACACCTTCATTGCCGGCAGTGCGGACGGGGCTCTCCCATCCAAGCCAAGGCAGACAAAGCGAACCGAGGCCGGGCAAGGCCAAGGTTCATCGCCGCGAGACGGCATTTCATGGTTCCGGGGTCTCCACCGGCTGGTTCCATGGATTTGACGTCCCGCCTTTGTTTGACCGCGAGTTCGCGAGGCTGAGCGCCCGCGTTCCGCAGCCTTTGTGCGCGCCGAAAGGCGTTATGGAGAGACCCCGATGGCCACCCAGCGCATCCTTGACTTCCTCGCCACCCGACGTCCGAACGGTCCCTGCCTCGTCGTCGACCTCGATGTCGTGCGCGACAATTTCCGCGCCTTCGAGAAGGCGCTGCCCGATTCCAAGATCTATTATGCGGTGAAAGCAAACCCGGCGCCGGAGATACTGCGCCTCCTTGCTGCGATGGGCTCGTCCTTCGACACCGCATCGGTTGCCGAGGTCGAGATGGCGATGGATGCCGGCGCGCCGGCCGATCGCATTTCCTTCGGCAACACCATCAAGAAGGAGCGTGACATCGCACGCGCCTACCAGCTCGGCATTCGCCTCTACGCCGTGGACTGCGTGGAGGAGGTGGAGAAGATCGCCCGCGTCGCCCCCGGCTCGCGCGTGTTCTGTCGCGTGCTGACCGACGGCGAGGGCGCCGAGTGGCCGCTGTCGCGCAAGTTCGGCTGCGTGCCCGCGATGGCCGTCGACGTGCTGCGCCATGCCAAGGGCCTCGGCCTCGACGCCTATGGCGTGTCGTTCCATGTCGGCTCGCAGCAGACCGACCTGTCGGCCTGGGACCGCGCGCTGGGCGACGCCAAGAAGGTGTTCGCGACGCTCGCCGAGGAAGGCATCGTGCTCAAGATGGTCAATATGGGCGGCGGCTTCCCGACCCGTTACTTGAAGGACGTACCAGTGGCCCAGGCCTACGGCCAGGCGATCTTCTCGGCGCTGCGCAAGCATTTCGGCAATGCGCTGCCCGAGACGATCATCGAGCCGGGCCGCGGCATGGTCGGCAATGCCGGCGTCATCAAGTCGGAAGTCGTGCTGATCTCCAAGAAGGCCGACAATGACAATGTGCGCTGGGTGTTCCTCGACATCGGCAAGTTCGGCGGTCTCGCCGAGACGATGGACGAGGCGATCCGCTATCCGCTGGTCACCCGCCATGACGGCTCGGAGACCGCGCCTTGCGTGCTCGCCGGCCCGACCTGCGATTCGGCCGACGTGATGTATGAGAAGACGCCTTATCCGCTGCCCTTGTCGCTGACCATCGGCGACGAGGTGCTGATCGAAGGCACCGGGGCCTACACGACCACCTACTCGGCGGTCGCCTTCAACGGCTTCGAGCCTCTCCGATCCTACGTGATCTGAGCCGTTCGCAAGAACCGCTCAGATCGACCGGCGCGGGCGCCTGTCGCCCGCCCAGGCTCGCTTGTGGAACAGATCTCCGCTCGTGAAGGATCGCGGATATGGAATACCTGATCAAATCGGCCATCGCGGCCACCGAAATTGCCCCCTCGTCCGGACCGTCGGATGAGCTTTTCTCCGCGGGGGAGAAGAGCCCGATTGCGGCAGTGCTTCGTGG